>NZ_JBIVOW010000016.1:0-210387 GCF_044754325.1 Streptomyces sp. NPDC093097 | reverse complement strand
AAACGCCCGGTTACATTCCGAACCCGGAAGCTAAGCCTTTCAGCGCCGATGGTACTGCAGGGGGGACCCTGTGGGAGAGTAGGACGCCGCCGAACAATCTTTGTGGGAAGGCCCCGCACCGTATGGTGCGGGGCCTTTCTGCGTTTCTCGGCGATTTTCGGTAGGCGGCGAAGTAAGCCCCGGTCAGTACCAGATGGCGATCGGGCGCCTGCCTGCGTCGCGCTCGGGCGGGTCCGGGAGGGAGCGCGCGCGGCCATGGGCGATCCGGTGGGCGGTCCATGCGGCGGCGGCTGCGTCCAGAACGTCGTCCGGCGGGGTGTGTCCCGCCTCTCCCAGTTCGTTCGGGAGAACGATTCCGGCTGTGGCGAGGAGCGAACGTCGCGTCATCTGCCCCGCCCAACTCTTCTTGCGCGCAAGCGGCACGGCCCTGTTGGACAGGGCCCGGAACGACACCTCCGGGTGCACTTCGAAGAGCCGGTCGCCCCCGGGTTCAGTCAAGCAGGCGTTTGGCTCACGGAGTTTGGGTGCGAGGCCCCAGGTCTGGCGGCTCAATCCGGCGCCGGTGAGTTCGCGGCATCGGCGTCGGGCGTCGTCGTACTCCTGCTCCTGCCAGACTGCGCGTGGCGGCACCCGGAACACGCTGCTCCGCTGCGGTCCCAGCGGGGCCGCCGCCTCGGTGTCCGCCCGTCGCCAGCCGGTTTCGAGGAGCCCGAGGGGCATGTCCACGGCCACGACCGTGACGCTGCCAGCCCGTGCTCCGGTCAGGAAAGAGCGCAGGGTGGGGGCGACCTGTGCCTGCGCGAAGCGGCCGTCGTGGAGCCTGACCGCGAGCCATCCGGCCGGGCATGCGTCGATGCCGAGCACGGTCACCATGTCAGTCGACGTCCTGGGACGAGGCGGTCGAGGGGTAGCCGTGCTCACCGTAGAGGCGAACGAAATGGGCCAGTGCGATGGTCCGGCGGCGCACGAGCCCCTGGGGCGTCGCCTCGTACAGTTCGACCTGCTCGCGGCCGCCGGGCCCGATCGGCTGCACCAGACGGCCGCCCGCCCGCAGTTGTGCGGCCAGTGGGGGCGGCACCTCCGGGAAGGCCGCGGAGACCACGATCGCGTCGAAGGGACCCCGGTCGGCCACGCCGAGGGTGCCGTCGCCGACGATGATCTCGGTGTTCTCGATGCCTTGGCCGGCGAGGTTGGCCCGGGCCTGCTCGGCCAAGTCCGCCCACCGCTCGACGCTGATGACGTACGCCGCGAGGCGGGCCAGCAGCGCGGTCTGGAAGCCGTGACCGCTGCCGATCTCCAGCACGCGCTCGTCTCCGGTGAGGCCGAGCGCGGCGATCATCATCGCCACCAGGGAAGGCTGCGTCGTCACCTGGTCATGGCCGATCGGAATCGGCACATCCACGTACGCCGACGCACGGTGGGAGGGCGGGACGAAGGCAGGGCGCTCGGTTGTGCGGAGGACGCGCAACAGGCGCTCGTCCGCCACGCCGCAGGCACGGGCGGCCTCGACCAGATCCTCAGGGCCCGGGCCGTGGTGAGGGTGGGGACGGGACATCCTGACGGCCTCCCTTCCAGGCCATCGTCGCCCACGGGTGCCCCCCTCACCACCCAGCACGAATCCCAGGTCGCAGCCGCCAACTGGGCTCTTCTCCGACCTCGGGGAAGCTGTGGCCAGGAGGGCGGGACGCCCGGTGATGCCAGGGGCGAGGCCGGTGGTTGTCGAGCGCGCCGCACCGGCACCCCGAGCGCCCGGCGGCGCTGCCCGGCATCACCGTCTTCGACGTGGGCTTGACCTCTCAACCTGCGGTACTTCTCCTGGAGTTGTGTGACCGTAGGATTTTTGTGGTCGGCTGATGCACACGCGGGCTCTGGTGAACGCCTTTGTGCCAGAGGAAGCGAAGGGCTCCTCGGGACGCAATGGCGCGTCTCACCGACCACCGGAGGGATTTCCGGTTCCGTGAACCTTCATCTCGTGGGAGACATGCCGACGGCTGCGTCGGCCGTGCATGTCCCCGGCCATGACCCCGAGGCGGCTTCGCGCCTTCTGGCAGCGGTGGGCGTGGTCGGCGTGGTGACGAACGTGTGCGAAGTGCCTGGCGGACGTGGTGGGGAGGGGTGCCAGGGGTGAGCCGGAACCGCACCACCGCTCCGCCCGTGACTGAACTGCCAGCAGATTTCCGTGCGTTCCACCAGCTCTACCGGGGACCGTACGTCCACTGGGCCGAGTTGTACCTGAACAACCGGGCCGACGCCGAGGAAGCCGTCGACCAGGCCTTCGAGCAGCTCTATCTGATCTGGGACCAGCTCCTGCAGTCGCAGAACCCCAACGCGTATGCCTGGAAGGTGGTCAAGAACCGCACCATCGACTGCGCTCGCGCCCGCGGCCGGCGGCCGGTCCTCGTCGACAACGCGGCGTTCGAGACCACCGCGGTCCGCGACGCGGTCGACGAGATCAGTGAGCTCGAAGAGGGATTGCACATCTACGCGGCCATCCAGGCACTTCCGGAACGGCAGCACGACACCGTCGTGTTGTTGTACTGCCTGGGGTACAGCGTCCGGGAGACCGCCGACATCCTCGGCGTCAGCGAGGCCGGCGTGCGATCGACCGCGCGCTACGCCCGTCGGCGTTTGCGGGATGCGTTGCAACAGCCGTCTGAGCGGGGGGAGAAGTGATGACGGAAGCCGTTGACCGCGCCCTTGCCAAGGCGCGACTTCCGCGTCGCCCGTACACCGGGGCCGGGGATGCGGAGGCTCGGCTGACGGCGCGGATCGCCGAGCGGGTGTGGAATGGCGCGTTGATCTTCGACGATCAGATGGAGCCGGCGCGTCTGGCGGCGCTGCGCGAAGCCGGACGGCCGTGTGCCCCGTGCCGGGCTCACCATCAGCATCTGCGGACGCTGTGCGAGACGGTGGTGGCCAAACAGCTGCACAGGCTCGGCACGTTCCTGTCTCGTCGGGTACTGGAGCCGGAGGGGGCGCTGGTGCTGGGGTGTGTGCTGCACCTGGCGCACAGAGCGGACAGCGCCCAGTTCTGGTGGCAGTTCGCCGCCGGCGCCGGGGACATAGGGGCAGCATGCTGCCTGTATCTGCACCACATGGCCTTGGGCGAGGTCGACCAGGCGCAATTGTGGTGCGACCAGGCGGAGATGGAAGTGCCTTGCCCGCCTTCCGCGGAGTGGGCCGATCGCCGGGACGTGGTGACCGCGCTGCGCATCCTGGAGGTTCTTCGTGACGAAGCGGAGCTGTCGGAGGCGGTCATCGCGGTGATCGCCTACGTTCCGGAGGCCGTGGGGTTCGTGGATGACGTCGAACTTCCGCTTCCGGAAGCGGACTTCGCCTCTCGGATCGAGGAGCTGACGGGGTGAGGTCGGCGCGAGCAGTGTGGGGGCGGGGCATTGTAGATACGCCCGAGGTTTTGCGTGTGCTTACCGCAAATATCGGTGTGGATGGTGCCGTTGCCCGGAATAATGCAGCGTCCAGGCGGATGACTGCCGTGAGAGCTGTTGCTTTCGTGCAGCAGGCGAGCCGTCTTTCCGCTTTCGTGACGGAATCGTCGCTCTCTGTGTAGGCGTCGGGCTAAGGTCACACGTGGAGAAGCCCTGCGGCGGCGGCAACCTACCCGCAGGGCCCCTCTCTTCATCTGTCACCGAACGAAAAAGGGAATGTGATGCCTTTTCATCCGGATTCCGCAGGTCAGCACGGTAAGTCGTTGACCGGCGGACTCGAAGTTAGCATGACCTGTGTTAGTGGTCGGCAAACACGTGGGGCTGTCGACACACGTGTCAGCCCAGCCGTGGCGCTGTTCATCGCCGTGATTTTCCTCGGCGTCATCCTGGTCTACGGGCCCGCAGCACCCGCATGCGCAGTGGCGCTGGCACCGCCACTGGGGATCACCGCCAGGTGCTTCTACCTGCGCGTGCGCGCCGCACGGCTGAGGTAGGCGACGAAAGGGCTCGGCCCGGCCGCACGCCCATCGCGGCTCCGGCGGGCCGGGCCCTGACGCTCTCGCCCGAGCGTCCATCGGACGCCGGGCATGCCGTTTCATCGCTCCGGGCCCTCCACAGCGCCTGCTGCGACGTGACGAAAGAACCCGCATGCGTGACCCCGTGATCTCTGTTCACGCACCCTTGTTCGCCGACACGGATACCGATGACGAAGAACTCGCAGCCGCCCATCGAATGCGGCTACTGCCACCGCACCTTTCAGCGCCGCCGGCCCAACGGCCGCATCCCGAAGTACTGCAGCGCCCGCTGCCGCAGCGCCTCGTACCGCGGCCGCAACGCACCCTCCCCGCGACACGACTACGACGCCGACGTCGAGCGCCTCAGCCGGGCCCTGCTCGGCAAAACCCAAGCACTCCATCACGCCGCGACCCACCGCACGGTGGATCTCCCCCTCGACGTCGTCGAACGGTGCGTGGCACTCCGCCGCGAACTGGAGGACTTCACGGTCGTCGCTGTCTGCCAGGCCCGCGGCGACGGCGCCACCGTGCCGCAGCTCGCCAAGATCATGTACATAGCCCCCAGTACCGTGAGGGCCAACTTCACTGCCGAAAAGGCCGACAAGGCCCTGGCGGGACGAGCGGCACGCGGCCCTGCCCGGCCACCCTGCCGGCCGGCTGCCCTCCAAGGCGACAGCCGCCCCACCAGGATCAGGAAGAAGCGCGTTCTCCTGCCCGGCGACCCCGGCTACGCGCTCTCCAGGGCCCTCTCCCACCTCAGGCGCGGCAAGCCCGATCTGACCGTCCAGGAGATCGCGACCTGGTCGGCGGTGTCCCCCTCGTACGTCTACCGCATCCTCTCCGGCGAGCGCGCACCCACGTGGGAAGTCACCCGCGCCTTCGCCTGCGCCTGTGACGCGGACCCCGACGACCTGGTCTTCCTGTGGAACCAGGCACGTGGGATCACCTTGGCCCCCATGGACATCCCCACCTACGGCCAGGCCGTTCGCACGCTCCAAGCGGCTCTCCGCGGACTGTGCCTGGCCGCCTCCGCGCCCGACGCGGCCGCCCTCGCCCAACGCGCTTCGGCCTCCTTGACCCAACGCACCGCCGAGGCGTTGCTGGCCCCCGATCCGCCACCGCCCCACGCCCTGCGATGGCCCGTGGTCAACGCCCTCACCACCGCCCTGGGCGGCGACACCCACGCCATCGAGCAACTGCACAGGCGCATCGACGAACTCACCACACACACCGCACTGCCGGCCGAGGGCTTCGGCTGACCCGCGCACCGACACAGCCCATCACTTGGCGTCCGACGTTCTGGGGGAGACATGCCGTCTGCACTACAAGCCGCTGTCGGCACCGCGCCGCACGCACCCGTGCGCCCGCAAGCCGGCGAGGCAGCCATCACCGTGGTCCTGCCCGCCGACTTCACCGCCTTCTGCCAACTCCACCACGATGCCTACCAGCACTACGCCCACCAGCTGGTCGCCGACCCCGCCCTCGCCAACCTGGCCGTCCAGCACGCTCTCGGCGACATCGTCGCCTCCTGGACCGAGGCCCTGGCCGGCCACCACACCCGCGCCGTCGCCTGGGCAAGCCTGACCCGACGCGTCCACCGCGCCGCACACCACCCCCGCAGCCGCATCCACCCCACCCCGGCGGTCGGCCTCTTCCGCCTCGTCCCCACCGAGCAAGCCGACACAGCACTCCTGCACCACCTCCTCGGCCTCGACATCGCCAGCACCGCCGACACCCTCGGCATCGAACGCGCCACCGCCGTCTCCCGCCTCCACGCCTTCGGACGCCGCCTCAACCACCCCGCGGCATCCGCCCTGCGGATCTGCTGGCAGGAGGTGGCCTCCCGGCGTACCCGCTGCCAGATCCCGGGCGAGAGACGATGACCTCGCGCGGACCTGGTCCACGTCGTCTACCGCCGCGGCGCCGCCTCACGCACGCACCCTTGAAGCGCCCCTCGTGGCATGGTCGGCGACAACATCTCGGTCGGCACTGGCCGTTGCTGGCCACAGGAAGCGACTGGTCTCTGTCCGCCCGCACCGAACGTCTCGAACGGGCGCTGAAGAAGGGGAACTTGGTTCCTGGGCAAGGGGATCGTCAAGCGTGCACGTCGGCGTGGGTGGCAGTTGACGACGTTAAACCGGGGGCCGTTCCGGTCTCGATGCTCCAGGCGCGGATGCTGTCCATGGTGACCGGACGGACGCTGCCGACCTCGCGCGCGCCTTGCCGTCGCCGGCCCTGGGATGCGGTGATGGACCCAGGGGAGGAGCCCCGGAGGACATTCAGGCGCCGTGATACAGGCGGTCAATGTCGATCAGTTGGATCGTGGGGTCGATTTCCGCACGACGTCGCAGTTCGTCGGTGAAGCCCGCGCCGCTGAAGCACTGAAGCCGGGTGTTTTGGGTGGCGGTGCCGCGTGTGGTGAGGAGAGTGCGGATGTGCTGTAGACGGTTCAGGTGGCCGAGCCCCATGACGTCGTTCCACTTCGCTTCGCCGATGGCGAGCAACGTTTCCCGGCCGGTGCCGGCGTCGCCGTAGACCGCGACGTCGACTTCGTGGCTGGTCCTGCCTGCGGGGTCGTTGACGGTGCCGCTGGCGACGCGGGAGGTTTGGCCGCCGTGGGTTTCGGGGGCGGCATGCCAGCGTGCCCATTCCCGGCAGATCTGTTCGAAGTGGGGGCCGATGACCTTGCTGCAGAAGGTGGAATGGGCGCGGCGCCATACTGCGGGGGCTCGCCCTGGACGTTCCAGGTCGCCCCAGACTGGGCGCATGACCGCGTGGTAGAAGGTCACGAGTGGCTCTGCGATGCGGTAGGCGGATCGGTTGCGGCGGAACGCGTCTGCCTCGTGGGTGATCATCCCTACGTCCTGGAGGACGCTGAGCGGGTGGGCCAGGTCGGTGGATTTACGTCCGAGATAGTCGGCGATGCCGCCGCGCGAGGCATTGCCACTGGCGATTGCGGCGAGTACGGAGTGATAGAGCGCGACGTCGTGGAGTTCGGGTTCCTCCGCCAAGAGGTAGCGGGCTTCGCGGAAGAGGGGGCGGGCGGGGTTGAGGACTGCGCGGGCGACCCAGTCGTCGAAGTCGTCCGGCCCTTGCGGGGCGTCGCCCTGGGTGAATTCTCGGCGATAGGCGGGAGTGCCGCCCACGATGGCGTTGGTCAGCAGGGCGGTGCGCGGGTCGGAGATCTCCCAGAAGTCGGCTGCGAGCCGGAAGTCCAGGGTGGGGACGACGAGTTCGAGGCCGGCGCGGCCACGCAGCGGGGCATTGCCGGCAAGCAGACTGCCCATGAAGGACAGGGCGGAGCCGCACAGCAGTAGCCGCACGGGGGTGTTGGTGCGCTGGGTGGTCGGGTCGAGGGCGCGCTGGATGATCGAGGGGAGGGCGGGGCTGGACTTGGCGAGGAAGGGGAACTCGTCGATCACCGCGACGGTGGGGCCGTCCACGGCGATGCGCATGAGTTCGGCGACAGCCTCATCCCAGTGCGCGAAGCGGAACGGCGTGGGCTGGCCGCGATAGCGAGCCAGAGCCTCGCCGAACTGGCGCAGGGCATCGGCCTCGGTCGTCTCGGTGGCAGTGAACAGGAAACCGCCGCTGGTGCGGGTGACCGCGTCGAGGAGGAAGGTCTTGCCCTGGCGCCGACGCCCCGAGACCACCCCGAGCGTGGCCTGTGGCCCGGGCAGCGTGGCGAACCGGGACAGCTCGGCCCACTCGAAGTCGCGGTCGAACATCTCGGCAGGCTTGTCCACGAAGCCCTCCATCTGAGTAGGTGCAGTTATTATAGGTCGGCTTATCTATCGCAGCGGCCTTCAGCGGGCAAAGATCACCCGGTCGTGTGCCTGGGCAGACGTCGCGCGTGGCGGTGCTCCTCCGAGGGCACGGCGTGACCGACGAACTGGCACGGGTGAGAGTGGCGAGCGCGGTGGCGCCGGTTGAAGAAGGTTTCGGCTCGCGCCGCGCGACCGAGGACGAGGTGGTGAGCTACGGGAACCAGGGGGTGGCCGGTTTCGACTACCCGCACTCCGTCAGTGGTAGCCCACCTGCCGTCGCCTCATGTGGACGTTCGTGTGGCCAGGATGGCCAACCGTGCCGAGAGGCATAGCCGTCGATGGGCACCTGGCTGGGTGGGCTACTGATCAGGCTGCCACCCCAACTGCACCAGGGAAGTGCCGCGTTTGCGGGTGACGTAGTAGGCGCGGCCAGGGGGCATGGGGCGGGGGCGGACGTTGGCGAGGATGTCGCCCTCGTTGGGGTCGCCGGAGAGGATGAGGGCCTGGGCGCCGAGTTCGGTCAGGCGTTGGAGGGTGGGTTCGTAGAGGGCGCGGGAGATGCCGGCGGTGGTGCGGGTGAGGATGAGGTGGATGCCGGTGTCGCGGGCGTAGGGGAGTTTGTCGGTCAGGACTGCCAGGGGGTTGTTGGTGCTGGTGGCGATGAGGTCGTAGTCGTCGAGGAGGACGAAGAAGCGGGGGCCGGTCCACCAGCTGCGGTCGCGGAGTTGCTGGGGGGTGACGTCGGGAGTGGGGCGGCGGCGTTCCATGAGGCCGGCGAGGGCGTTCATGTGGATGCCGAGGGCGTCGTCGGTGGGGGCGTATTCGAGGAGGTGGGTGGCGGGGACGGCCTCGAGGAGGGTGCGGCGGTAGTCGCCGACGACGATTTTGGCTTCGTCGGAGGTGTAGCGCTCGGCGATCTTGTGGGCGATGTGGCGGAGGGTGGCGGTCTTGCCGGATTCGCTTTCGCCGAAGACGAGGAGGAAGGGGTCGGTTTCGAAGTCGGTGTAGACGGGTTCGAGGTTGGTTTCGTCGAGGCCGAGGGCGATGCCGTGGTGGGGGAGGTCGGAGCCCTTGGGGAGGCGGGCGGCCGGGACGGTGCGGGGGAGGAGCCGGACGGCGGGGGCGGAGGGGCCGGTCCAGTTGTCGGTGACCTGGCGGACCAACTCGGCTGTTGCAGCGGCGAGTTCGGTGGTGGCGCCAGGCTTTGCCGTGTGGGGGAGGGCGGTGAGGAAGTGGAGTTTGCCGGGGGTCTGGCCGCGGCCGGGGACGCCGGGTGGGACGTTGGCGGCGGTCTTGCGGTCGAACTCGGAGTCCATGGGGTCGGTCAGGCGCAGTTCCAGGCGGCCCAGGATCTGGTCCTTGAGGGCGGCGCGGACTTCCAGGTGGCGGGAGGCGGTGAGGATGACGTGGATGCCGAAGCCGAGGCCGCGGGAGGCGAGGTCGGTGACGACCGGCTCCAGCAGTTCGTACTCGTCCTTGAAGGGGCCCCAGCCGTCGATGACGAGGAAGACGTCGCCCCATTGCTGGTCGGGGAGTTCGCCTGCGGCGCGGCGTCGGCGGTAGGTGGCGACGGTGTCGATGCCGTGGGTGCGGAAGTACTCCTCGCGGCGTGCCAGGATGCCGGCGACCTCGGCGACGGTGCGGCGGATGCGTTCGGGGTCCAGGCGGGAGGCGATGGAGCCGACGTGCGGGAGGCCGGCGAGGGAGCTCAGGGCGCCGCCGCCGAAGTCGAGGCCGTAGAACTGGACTTCGTGGGGGGTGTGGGTGAGGGCGAAGGCGCTGATGAGGGTGCGCAGGAGGGTGGACTTGCCGGACTGGGGGCCGCCGACGATCAGGAGGTGGCCGGTGGCGCCGGAGAAGTCGTGGTGGAGGGTGTCGCGGCGCTGTTCGAAGGGCTTGTCGACCAGGCCGAAGGGGACGGTGAGGCGGCCGGTGGCGGGGTAGTCGGTGGCGTGCAGGCCGCGGTCGGGGGTGGTGGCCAGGGTCTTGAGGAGCTGGTCGAGTGCGGGGGCGGTGTCCAGGGGCGGGAGCCAGACGCGGTGGGCGGGCGGTCCCTGGCCGTCCAGGCGGTGGACGATGACGTCCAGGACGGTGTCGGCGAGGGCGTCGTCGGCCTGTGCGGGGGCTTCGGCGGTGGGGTGCGGTGTCGGGGTGGTGCTGGTGACGGGGACGGGTGTGGCGGTGAAGAGGGCCGCGCGCTGCTGGGCGGGGAGTGCGTCGCGGTCCGTGTGGCCGCCGGCTGAGCGGTGGGGACCCGAGACGTAGGCGGCCTTGAAGCGGGTCATCTCGTCCGTACCGAACGTCAGGTAGCCGGAGCCGGGCACGGAGGGGAGGTGGTAGGCGTCGGGGACGCCGAGGGCGACGCGGGATTCGGCGGCGGAGAAGGTGCGCAGGCCGATGCGGTAGGAGAGGTAGGTGTCCAGGCCGCGCAGGCGGCCCTCCTCCAGGCGCTGGGAGGCGAGGAGGAGGTGGACGCCGAGGGACCGGCCGATGCGGCCGATCTGGATGAAGATATCGATGAAGTCGGGCTTGGCGGTGAGCAGTTCGCTGAACTCGTCGATGACCAGGACGAGGGAGGGCAGCGGGTCGAGGGCGTGGCCGGCGGCGCGGGCCTTTTCGTAGTCGTGGATGCCTGCGAAGTTGCCTTTCTGGCGCAGCAGTTCCTGACGGCGCTGGAGTTCGCCGCGGAGGGAGTCGCCCATGCGGTCGACGAGGGAGAGGTCGTCGGCGAGGTTGGTGATGACGGCGGCGACGTGGGGGAGGGCGGACATGCCGGCGAAGGTGGCGCCGCCCTTGAAGTCGGCGAGGATGAAGTTGAGGGTTTCGGAGGAGTGGGTGACCGAAAGGCCCAGGACGAGGGTGCGCAGGAGCTCGGACTTGCCGGAGCCGGTGGCGCCGACGCACAGGCCGTGCGGGCCCATGCCGTTCTGGGCGGCCTCCTTGAGGTCGAGCATGACGGGCTGGCCGGACTCGTCGATGCCGATGGGGACGCGCAGGCGTTCGGCCTGGGAGCGGGGGCGCCAGGTGCGGGCGGTGTCGACGTCGGCGGGGTCGCCGAGGTCGAGGAGGTCGGTGAAGTCCAGGTTGGCCAGCAGCGGTTCGTCGTCGTCCGTGCCGTCCATGTACAGGGGCGCGAGCTGGCGGGCGAGGGTGTCGGCGCGTTCCAGGGAGAGCAGGTCGGGTGTGCCGTCGTAGACGGAGACGGCGGATTCCAGGCGCAGGCGGGTGGGGTGGACGGCTACCGACAGTCCGCCGCGGGGTTCGTCGAGCTCGCCGGAGACGACCTCGATGACGGTGACGCCCTGGAGGCCCTCGGGGGCGGCGAGTGCGGAGTCCGCGGGGACCATGCCGCCGTCCAGGACGATGACGAGGTGGGGCTTGTCGAGGAGGGGCGGGGCGTCCCTGCTGAAGCGGGGGCGGTCGGCGAGGTGGCCGGCCAGGAGGGTTTCGAGTTCGGTGAGGTCGTCGGTGAACAGGCGCCGGGTGCCGGCCCCGTCGGCGGCGCCGGCGAGTTGGGTGTGCGGCAGCCACTTCGTCCACTCCCAGCGCCCGACGGCCCCGGGGGCCGCCACCACGGCGACCACGAGGTCGGTGGGGGAGTGCAGGGTGACGAGCTGGCCGATCAGGGAGCGGGCCGCGCCCTGGGCGCAGACCGGGTCGCCGGAGACCGTGAGGTGGTAGAAGGCGCGCAGGGAGACCGCGACAGGCATGTTGTGCAGCGAGCCGTGGGTGGCCAGGAAGCGCTGCATGATGCCGGCGGTCAGCGGTTCGAGTTCGTCGACGGGGGCGGTGTCGGGGGCGACGAGCGGGGTGGCCAGCTGCTGGGTTCCCAGGCCGACGCGGGCCTGTCCGAAGTCGGCGTCGCCGATGCGGCGTTCCCAGACGCGGCTGCCTTCGGCCACGATGGACCACAGCTGGTCGGGGGCAGGGTGCACGTAGTGCTGGGCGCCCTGTTGGGCGGTGGCCGTACGGCGGATCCGACGGCGGGTCTGCGCCAGGTACTTGAGGTAGTCCCGGCGGCTCTGCGCCATCTCGCCCTGGGTGCCCCTGCGGTAGCGGACGATCTGGGCGATGACCATGCCGATCGTCGAGAGGAGCATCAGCGCGCCCATGATGCGCATGAAGGGCGGCATGCCCGGCATGAAGAAGAAGACCACCGACGAGCCCATGCCGATCATCGGCAGGAGCTGCATCAGCACGCCCTCCTGCTGGCCGCGCGGTAGCTCCGGTGGGGTCTGTAGGTGCAGTTCGTCCGTGGCGGGGCCGGGCGGAAGCGCCCGCGGCGGGCGCTTGACGATGATCTGGCTCACCGAGCATCAATCCCTCGACACGGAGGGAAAGTTCTGTACCGGTCGCCCCCCTGGCGACGGCGCCCCCCGCGTCAGGCGATCCTACTGCCGACTAGTGTGACGAGTGGGGAAGGGCGTTGCGGTGTGGTGACGCAAAGCCGCGGTGACCGCCACGGTGTGGTGGCACGATGGCGCCCCGGTATGGGCCGCGTGCGAAGCGACCGCGGCGATGAACGAGTGACCGGGCGGCCGCCTGACGTATGCGGCCGGCTGACCAGGTGAGCAGGGGGCAGAGCTGAACACGATGAGCACGAGCGCGGGAACCGGCTTCCGCAGGGTCGCGGTGGTCGCCCCCGACAGCCGTATCGACGTGGCGCTGCCCGAGAACATCGCGGTCTCCGACGTCTACCCGGAGATCCTGCGCCTGACCGGTCAGCGACAGCCTCCGGGGGCGCCGACCGGCTACTACCTCTTCCGTGCCGACGGCAGTGCGCTCGACAGCGCCCGCACGCTCGCCGAGCAGCGCGTCGTCGACGGCGAGATGCTGCACCTGCGCCCCTTCGCGCAGTCGCTCCCCCCGGTGGTCTTCGACGATGTCTCCGATGCGGTGGCCGCTGCCGTCACCCGCGACCGCCGGCTGTGGAATGACGGCCTGCTGCGCGGGACGTGCCTGGTCGGGGTCGGGGTGCTCCTCGTCCTCCTGGCCCTCGTGCTGTGGTCGGCGGACCCGGTGCGGCATGACATGCACAGTCTGCCGGGCGTGATCGCCGGTACGGCCGGTGTGCTGCTGGCGGCGTTCGCGGGGGTCCGGGCCCGGGTCTACGGGGACCAGCCGTCGGCCGTCGCACTCGGCCTGGGCGCGCTGCCGGTCGTGCTGTGCGCGGGCTCGGGGATCGTCGGTCCGGACGCCGGTCAGGGCGCCGGGCGGTTGCAGTTCCTGCTGGGCTGTGTCGCCGTGCTCGTCGTCTCCGTCGCCCTGGTCGCGGTGTCGCCGTCCGGTGACGCACCGTTCATCGCCGCCACGTTCGCCGCGGCCGTCTGCACCCTCGCCGCCTTCCTCGCCATCGTCAGCGAGGCGACGGCTGCCCAGGCCGCGGCCGTCTGTGCGCCCGTGGTCATCGGCCTCATGGCCTTTCTGCCGGGGCTGGCCACGCGCCTGGCCCGGCTGCCCGTCGGGTACGTCACGCCGCGCAGCCTGAGCCAGGAGCGGGAGGCGGGGGCAGAACTGCCGGGCGGTGAGGGGCCGTTCGGCCTGGAGCCGGTTGACGAGGAGCGTGTCGCGGCCCAGGCCCGCCGCGGCCATGAGCTGCTGCTCGGGCTGCTCGGCGGTTGTTGCGCGGTCCTCGTCGGCGTCGCGGGCGTCCTCGGCTTCGCCCACTCGGTATGGGCGCAGCTCCTCGCCCTCGCCACCGGTCTGGCGACGCTGCTGCGCGCCAGGCTCTTCCGCTACACCGCCCAGGTCGCCTGTGCGGTCGTCGCCGGACTGGCCGCGCTCTCCCTCCTCGTCCTGGGCGTGGCCTTCAACCCGCCCACGGGGATGCTGAACGACTTCCTCACCGGAGACCGCACCCCGCTGGACCTGCGTACGCTATGGCTGGCGCTCGTGGTCATCGGCGCGGTGGCGCTGGTGACGACGGCCGCGCTGACCGTGCCGAAGAAGGGGCTGACGCCGTTCTGGGGCCGGGTGCTCGATCTCGCCGACGGATTCCTGCTGTTGTCCCTGATGCCGCTGTGCCTGGCGGTCCTGGACCTGTACGGCCAGGCACGGAGCATGACCAGCGGCTGAGGGAACGTCAGGGGCACCACGTCCGACCACACGCAGGACCGGGCGGCTGCGGAACGGCCGCAGAGGATTCAGGGGGAAGTGCAGCGCCATGGCATCACGGCGGGACGAGCTCAACGGCTACACCTTCGCCAAGAAACGACTGGTGGCCGCCTTCCTCCAGCCCTCTCCGGACCGCACGGACGAGGGTGCACCGAGCCCGCTGCGTGCGGTGCTGCCCGGCCTGGTCGTCGCCGCCCTGATCCTGGCCGGATCCGGCGCCTGGGGCATGTTCCGACCCAAGGCACCCAAGGGTTGGGACACTCCCGGCGCACACGTCATCCTGGGCAGCAAGTCCGCCACCCTGTACGTGGTGCTGGAGACCGGCGGCAAGAAGCAACTCCATCCCGTCCTGAACATGGCCTCCGCCCAACTGCTCCTCAAGCCCGACCGGTTCGACGTCCTCAAGGTCGACGAGAGCGAGCTGGACAACGGAAGACTCCAGCACGGCCCGACCCTGGGCATCCCGTACGCCCCCGACCGCCTCCCCGAGGCGGCAGAGGCGGCGAAGAGCAAGCGCTGGGCGGTCTGCGAACAGCCCGGCGGCAACGGCACGTCCGTGCAGAAGGCCACCTTCCTCTTCGCCGACCGCGACGCGGACAAGGTGGAGGGTCCGGGGCGGCTGCACGACGGGCAGACCCTCTACGTCCAGGAGGCCAGGGGATCCGGGGAGTCCGGCGGGGCCCGCTATCTGATCGACCCGAAGGGCACCAAGTACCTCATCGACGGCGGCAGCGACACGGAACTGCTGCTGCGCGCCCTGGTGGGCAGCAGGCAGCCCCAGCAGGTCACCAAGGACTGGCTCGCCACCTTCCACGACGGCACACCGATCGCCTTTCCCACCCTGCCCGGTACGGTTGCCCAGCCCGCCGACGTCAAGGGACTCGGCGCACGCGAAAACCGCATCGGCACGGTGCTGCGCGCGACGACCGGCGACGGTGCCCAGCACTACGTCGTGCTCCACGGCAAGGTCGTCCCCGTCTCGGACTTCGTGGCCAAGCTGCTCCTGTTCTCCCGGCAGACGGCCCGGTTGGAGCAGCGCAACCGCCCCACCGAGGTGGACGCGCAGTCCTTCACCCCGCAGGCGCAGCAGCTGTTCGCCGAGAAGCAGTGGCCGCAGGAGGCTGCCCAACAGGTCAACACCACCACGGCGCAGGGCGACCGGGGAACGGTCTGCAGTGTGCTGCGTTCGGTGTCGAAGGCCGGCGGTACGGAGCTGAGCACCTGGGCCGGCGCGGACTTCCCCCAGCAGATCGCCAACGGGGGCACCAGCGCGTACGTCACCCCGGGAACCGGCCTGTTCTACAGGCAGATTCAGCCAGGTGACGCCGGCTCCGGGGCGCACTTCCTCGTCACGGACACCGGCCTGCGCTACGGCGTCCAGACGAACAACGACAGCAGCGCCACACAACCCGGCACCGGCACCGGCACCGCGGGCACGGCCAAGCAGGAGCAGTCCGGCGAGCGCCCGCAGGAGACCAACCGGGCGCAGGTCCTCCTCGGTTACAAGGACGTCAAGCCCGTGCTGGTGCCGACGAACTGGTCGCAGTTCCTGCCGATGGGCCCCCGGCTGGATGCCGACGCCGCCCGCCAGCCCCAGGGCTCATGAGGAACAGGGAGACGCAGTGAGGAGGAGGACACCAGCCGCCTGGGCCGCGCCCGCCCTGCTCGTGGCGCTGATCGGCAGCGTTGCGCCCGGGACCCCAGCCGGGATCGCCCGGGCCGCGGACGGGGAGGGCGTGACCCCGGTGCCCCAGGGGAACGGTGCCTGCACCTTCCCCATGAAGCAACAGATCAAGGAACGCCCCTGGGCCCTGCAGCGGATCGTCTTCGACCGGCTGTGGCAGGACACCAAGGGCCGGATCGCACACGGCCGCCCGATCCGCGTAGCCGTCATCGACACCGGCGTCGACAACACCAACCCGCAGCTGGCCGACGCCGTCGACACCACACACGGCTGGGACTTCCTGCACAACGCCAAGAAGGCCGGGGACGAGGCGGCCGGCGACCCGAAGGCACCGACGGACGGCACCTACGACCCGGTGGGCCACGGCACCAAGGTCGCCGGCATCATCGCCGCCCGCCCCCGCGCGGGCACCGGCTTCGTCGGGCTCGCCCCCGAAGCCACCATCATCCCCCTGCGCCAGAACGACGAGAAGGGCAGCGGCAACGCCGCCACCCTGGCCCAGGCCATCCGCAAGGCCATCGCCGCCGGCGCCGACATCATCAACATCTCCCAGGACACCACCAAGCCGCTGAGCCACAACTCCGACCTGGCGGCGGCTGTCAAGGAAGCCCGGAACAAGAACATCGTCGTCGTCGCCTCGGCAGGCAACGACGGCCTCGACGGCCGGCTCAAGGACACCTACCCGGCCTCGTACGGCGGGGTGTTGGCCGTCGCCTCCTCCGACCGCAACAACGAACGCGCCCCCTTCTCCCAGAGCGGCGCCTTCATCGGAGTGGCCGCACCCGGCGTGGACATGGTCTCCACCGTTCCCAAGGGCGGCCAGTGCGTGGACAACGGCACCAGCTTCTCCGCCCCCTATGTCGCCGGCGTCGCCGCCCTCCTGAAGGCCAAGCACCCGGACTGGAAGGAGTACCAGATCGTCGCCCAGATCGAGCAGACCGCCGAACGCACCGTCAACGGCCGTGATCCCTTCGTGGGTTGGGGCGTGGTGGACCCGGTCCGTGCCCTCACCGAGGACGCCCACCCCATCGACCGTCCGACCGCGGACGGCGGCCTGGCCAAGGCCACACCCCCGGACCCCCTCACCTGGCCCGACGGCGAGAGCCCGCAGGAGCGGAGGGACCGGTACGCGACGTACGGGCTGGGGGCGGGCGGCGTCGCGGTCGCGGTCATCGCGGGCACGGCGGTCGTCTGGCGGGACGCACGCAAGCGGGGCGCACGCTCGCGGACACCTCGCGTCAATGAGTAGCCGTACTTACTTTTCTGGGGCCGCGACCCATGAACCAGGCAGCGCCGGCGACTACGCTTCTGGACATACGC
The DNA here is from genome assembly GCF_044754325.1 of Streptomyces sp. NPDC093097. NCBI lineage: Bacteria > Bacillati > Actinomycetota > Actinomycetes > Kitasatosporales > Streptomycetaceae > Streptomyces > Streptomyces sp. NPDC093097. The sequence goes on along the minus strand of NZ_JBIVOW010000016.1, from coordinate 193,541 downwards.
AGGAGATAGAGCCCCCGCACGCATGGACGCAAAACGCGCGGTCGTTGTCAGAGGTGATGGATAGAGTGACTCCTGACGTTGGTGACTTACGCGTAGCAGTATTCGGGGGGAAGAACGCCATGCGAGCCGACGAGACCACAGGCATGCAGGTGAACGGGGTAGCACCACAAGGCAAGAGCGCCGATCTGGCCGTCGACCCCGAGGCACTGAGGAAGCTCAAGGACCGGGTGGAAGACCTGCTGACGCGTCTGAAGGCCTCGAACGCGGGCCCGACGACGCTCGGCCACCGCAGGATCACCCCTGCCTCCTTCGGCCAGGGCTTCGGTGAGGCGCAGAGCCTGGCGACCGCTTACGAGAAGGTGCTGTCCCAACTGGAGGCGTTCTCCAAGGCGTTCGGCGACCAGATCGAGACACTCAGCATCGGCACCCGCGTCGCCGAACACGGCTACGAAGCCATCGACGCGGACGTGAAGAACCGTCTGGCGGCGATCCAGCGCCGCACACAGGAGCTGTACCAGGCACCACGGCCGACACCGCGGCCCACCGACGCCGCAGGCTCTCCCGCGGCCGGCAGGGGCGAGGGACAGTCCGCGGGCGCCGACGGCATCTGATACGAGGGGGAGGAAGAGGGGATGGCGGGGAACTCCGGCGCGTCCGGCTGCAGCAACTTCGAGAACGCAACGCACCAGGCCCTGTACGACATGGTGGCCGGCGGCGACCACATGCACCTCTCGTTCACGGGTGCCTCCTTGGTCCAGGCAGGCAAGGAGATCGAGCAGATCGCCACGGAACTCAAGGCACTGGCCGAAGGCGTGCCGTGGGAGGGCGAGGGCGCCCTGGCCTTCCGTGAGTGGAGCAACGGCACCGTCAAGGAGAGCCACAAGCTCGCCCGCTTCGCCTCAACGACCGGCAACGCCCTCTCGGACGCCGGCTCGGCGTTGTGGGAGGCCAAGGCAATGCCCCAGCCGAAACAGACCAACTCCGTCCAGCTGGACAGCGCGGCAACGCCCACGGCCCGCGGAGCGAAGGGCGCTCCCCTGATGACGGACCCGGACCGCGAAGCGGCAGTGGCGGCGATGAACCGGCTCGCCTCGTACTACCGCACGGCCCAGCAGAACATCGAAAGCCAGGAACGGCCCAACTTCCAGCCGGCTTCGGGGTTTGTGCCGGATGCGTCTGACGGGAGCAGGCGAATTGCTGAGCACTCCGAAATCACGGGCCAGTCGACGGGCAGCGGGCGCGTCAATGCCACAGGCGGTGCAGGTGCCGCGTTCTCAAACGGGAGCAGTGGTGGTGGGCCGCACGTAGCGGCATCCCGCGCGCCTGTTGATGGCGTGCAGCAGGACGGACAGGTGGGCACGTCGGTTGACTCCACCGCTCCGGTTCTGCCCGATGCACCAACGTCGCATGGAAGCACCGTTCCGTCCCATTCCGGGAGTTCCGGCAATCCTCCTGGTCCCGTCATATCCGGTCCGCTGACGAAGCCTGGCAGGGTGCAGCTCCCTTCGGAGCGAGGCAATGCGACACGGGACCCACAGTCGAACACCCCTCGTTCGGGCACGGTCAAGAAGCTGCCCCGGAGCATTGCGGGAGACGGCATCGTAGGTGCAACCTCTCAGCGTGTCGGCACCGCAACTGGACGCTCAGGGGTGCCAGGAGGGAGAGCCATAGGCGAGGAACACGGTGTGCTCCCGTCCAGGCCAGTGAACTCTGGAGGGAACTCTCCCGCCGCTGTGAGCAGGACGATCAGCGAAGGCACGGCAAGTTCCGGGCAGCGCCCGAGCCCTCCCCATGGAGAGGCAGCCAGCGCGCCCCGCGGTCTGGCCATGGGCGAGGAACGTGGTGCGATGGCGCGTGGCTATCCCGGAAGCACGAGTAGGGGCGTGAGCCAGGGTACTCCTGGGCGCCGCTTGGCATATGAACCTGGCGGAACTGTAGGAGCTGTACCCAGTGGACCGGTGCTGGGCGGCGAACAGTCTTCCGGGACGCACGGTTCCGCGATGGGCAGGAGCGGTGCAGGAAACGTGGCTGAAGGGACTGTTGCAGAAATGCCGTCGGTTGCTGGCCGGAGCTCGGCGTCCGATCCAGGAGGAGTGACCGGTCGAGCACAGGTACCGCGTGGCACCACGGCGGACTTCACGCCTGGCGGATCTGGCCTGGCACGGGGCAGCACCTCCCGAGGCATGGACCTTGCGTCGATGACGCCTTCCGTCCTCCAGAGGCGGCGACGTGGCTCGGCTGAGCGGCCGGACTATCTCCATGAAGACGACGAGACCTGGACGCCACAGCACGGTTCCGTTGTGCCGCCGGTGATCGAATGATGCTGGCGTGGCTGTGCAACAGACAGGAAGAGACAGGACCGTGACTCATGCGGCAACTCGCGTGCGGCCGAGAATTCAGCTCCGGCTGACTGTGCTCGTCTGCCTCTCGGCCCTGTGTCCGGGCTTGCTCGCACCGGCAGCTGCTGCGGTGGACGTGAGGTCACGTGAGTGGCACCTGGACGCGATGCAAGCGGAACGTATGTGGCAGATGAGTACGGGAGATGGCGTCACCGTTGCTGTGATCGACAGCGGCGTTGACAGATCAGTGCCCGAGTTGCGCGGCCAGCTGCTGCCAGGCAAGGACTTCACGGGCCAAGGGCGCGGAGCCAACCACGATGATGAAGGCCACGGCACGAGCATGGCAGTGATCATCGCTGGCAGGCAGAGCGGGGACGGCCCCTGGGGTTTGGCACCAGGTTCGAAGATCCTTCCCATCAAGAGCATTGACGGGAATTGGGCTGTGAACATGGCCAAATCCATCCGCTACGCGGCAGATCAGGGCGCGAAGGTCATCAATATCTCCCAGGCCGGAACAGTCAGCGAGGGAAACAAGACTGTTCTGCAACCGGCAGTTGACTATGCGAACAAGAAGGGGAGCTTGGTCTTCGCCGGTACGGGAAATGAAGGAAGCCGGGGCAACGGCCCTGCCTACCCCGCAAGTCTCCTTGGGGTTGTCGGAATCGGGGCTGTGGACAAGTCCCTGAAAGTAGCAAAATTCTCAACCTACGGGCCTCAGGTAGCACTTGCGGCACCTGGTGTCGGTATTCCCACGCGGTGTACCACGGAACTACGGCACTGTATCGAGGATGGAACCAGTGATGCCACAGCCATCGCCTCGGCCTCGGCAGCCTTGATTTGGTCCGCACACCCGGACTGGACGAACAACCAGGTCCTGCGCGTCATGATGGAGACCGCCGGCAAGCCGGAGGATGGCAAGGTGCCCAGCAAGTACCTCGGTTTCGGGATCGTCCGACCTCGCAAGGTATTGCTGGACAAAGAGGGCGACCCTGGCCCGGCCGACGTTAACCCGCTCCTGGCGGCACGTGGCACCTCCTCATCTTCAAGTGCGCCGCACTCAAAGCCCGGCGATAACAGCGCTGGCAAGATGCAGAAGCAATCCAGTCAGGCTGAGAACAGAGGTGCCAACGTGTGGCCCGTTATCGTCAGTGCCGGGGCGGTGGCCGGAGTGGTAGTTGTCGGTGGTTTGGTGATCGCTCGGCGCCGGAGAGCTCAACTCAAGAGCTGAAAAATGAGATTGTGCCTCAAGTCGCGCGGATAGAGCGACCAGAGGTCACGCACTCCCTATTGGGGTGCGACCGTAAAGTGAAGTCGAGAACTGAACAATCGCTCGACTTCATAACTTACTCATGGGGGAAGGTGGACCATGGCAGGGAACACCGCGCTTACTTATGCGGAGATCGAGAAGCTCAAGAGCGAGATCCAGAGCGGCAGCCAGTCGATGTCGGCGCAGCTGCGCACGTTGGTGAACGCCATCGCGGCGGTCGAGACCGCGTGGACCGGCCAGGGCGCGAGTGCCTTCCGGCAGGCACAGAACGCGCTCAACGAGGACCACGCCGCGCTGCGCCGGATGCTCGACGGCATCAACGAAGCCGTCGCTCGCACCAGCGTCACCAGCGACGCCAACGACTCTGAGGTGCTGTCCAGCTTCCGGAGCATCGACGTCAACGGCGGCGCGGCCGGCGGACACCTGGACCCCGGCGCCGCCAGCGGCATCAGCAACTACTAGACGCTGCCGCAAGGTCGGGGCGTCGACTCCCCGGCGGGCACATCACGACCACCGAGCAACAACTCCGAGAAGTGGGGGAGAGCATGGCCGGCGACCAGAACCTTCGGGTTACCTACGGCGCTCTGGAGCAGACCGCCGCCGACATCGAGCGGGCCGCAAAGGAACTGCAGGCCGAACTGGACAAGATCTGGGGCGCGGTCAAGCGCGTCTCCGAGTCCTGGGAGGGCGAGGCACACCAGGCGTTCCAGGCCGCGGAGCGGCAGTGGAACACTCGCGCGAGCCACATCCAGAGCACGCTGCACGAGGTGTCCGCCAAGATCCGCGCGGGCAGTGCCGACTACCGGACGACGGACCGCAAGGCGGCGAGCTTCTTCCAGTAGCCGCCGTGGACGGCCCGATCGCTGGTCTGGGCCCTGACTGTGGGGTGGACACCGCTCAGCGGAAGTCCACCCCACAGAGTTTTCTCCAGCGCAGCGAATCGTCGTGTTGGTCGTCCGCCGCAAAGATCTGTAGGCGTGGGGCGCTCAGTCGGCATTGTGTTCCCCCGTCAACTCGTGACCTTTCCGCCTCTACAACCTTATGCATGCACGACCGTGGCCGACTGCTGACATTTCACGATCAATACTCGTCTACAGTTTTTCCTGCGGGCACTTGAAAGCATTCCGAGACTAGGTCCACGTAAATTAGCGCATTAGGGGATCCAGGTTTGGGGCGCTTGGTCCTGTCGAGTAGTCGGATGCTGACAGCGAACTTCTTATCGGGAGAGTCGGCGGTCAGCTCAAGAGTCTTGCTGGGGCTTGTGTCTGGGCCGTAGCTAGTGATGCTCCATCCCTTCTTCGGGAGGTTCTCATTGAGGCGTTCCATGGCTTTCTTCATGTCCTCGACTGGAACATCTACCAGGGACCAGGGATGGTGGATCGAGTAGAATTTTCCTGGATCCTTCTCTCCGCACACGGCAACACCCGGGCCGGGCTGATTGGTCTTCCCTTGAAGGTTGATGACGGAAAGGATTTCGCTGGAAATTCTTTCCGTCTCTTCTTTTGCGGCCGAAATATCTCGGATTTTCGGCGCGCTGGTAGGGCTATTATTGGATTCTTTCATGTCTGAGCACCCGGTCAATGTGGCGATTACTGCGATGGCTAGTGCGACGAAGGATTGCCTCGCGCAGTTGATTCGGGCTGGAGAATGACTATTTTGCACGCTTGACTTCCTCGTACTGGCCGAGAACAACAGCTGCCTGGTTCTGGAGGCTCTCAGAGGGGTGCTTGGTTTCGTACGTCCAGTAGTTGCTGTGCCCTGTCGTGTCGGTACTCATCTGATTGGCTCCAAAGAGATCATCGCTGGGGATGATGAAGGTGCCGCCTTTGTATTTCCATTGACTGCCGCCATGACCCCACCGTCCGATATCTGGCACAGGATCACCATCGGCTTCCTCGTTCCACACATGCCCTTGCGGAACGTCCAAGTCTGTAGCTCTTCCGACTTGGACACCAGGACTTCCCGCGAACACGACGTCATCGGCGTGCAGTTCGCCTTGGCGTGCCGCAGAGCCGATGAGAGTGGTGCCGTAAGAGTGGCCGATCGTAGTGAGGTGATTGCTGGGTTCTGGATCGTGTGAGGTCCTGAGTCCGTCGATAAAACTATTGAATGCCGGTGCGCCATCGTTTGCGAAATGGCTCTGAGGCGAATCCCTGCCCAACTTCTGAGGTGCGTCGTAACCGAGCCATGTGATAGTTGAGACTTGCTGATCGCCGGCCATCGGCTTCGTAGCTCGCCAGAGATTGGTCATACGCTTGATGTCGCCTTCGATCCCGCTGAGGTTCGAAGTGGTTCCCGGTACGTAAACAGCGGTGTGGTCAGCCTTATCGGGATCGCCGTTGGCAATGACCGCGCGCCCGGTCCCCTCTGGGCTGAAGCCCAAAAAGTAGGCTTCTGGGAGATCGCTTTTGGCGGTGGCGTCGAGTCGATTCTGGATGGCATTCATGCCCTTTAGGGCCGCCCGCACCTCTTCGGCGTGGTACTTGTTGTTCCAAGCCATCCACTCGTCACTCTGCACCATGCTCGCGTAAGGCCCACCGGCGGATACCCACTTGGGCCAGGGTTCCGGCGGCATCGCATCGAGCCGCGTCTGGTACGCGGCCCGTGTCTCCGTGAAGACGGCGCGGTTGGCCTCGTCGCGAACTTCGGAGGGAATACCGTCCAAAGCGCCGATGCTCGCCGGGAATAGTGCGATATAGTCGGCTCTCTCGTCCGCAGAGAGGCCCTTCCACCATTTTGCATTCTCCGCCGGAGATTTATCCTTTGGAATGTGGCTACTCTGCAGGTAATTCCCCGCAGACTTTCGCAGCGCCCTCATATCGCTCTGAGCGTCTGCCCAGTCCGAGTCGGTCACATTGAGATTGTTGTTCGCCTTGAGCCGGTCGAGCGTCTGTGAATAATGGATGTCGGCCTCGTTGGCATCCGTGATTGCAGCGACGATTCTGTCGGCATAGCCTTGGGCCTTTACTCGTTGTGAGTCTGTGTTGAGAACCACTCTCGGGCCGTCTGCCGTTGTGCTCTGTTCAGGATTGAGTGGTGCCAACTCTGGCTGGGATACCCAGTGAACCGAGCCATCTGGCCTAACGGTGAACTTCTCCGCTTCGGCGTCCGCTATGGCGTCTTCCAGCTTCCTTTTCGCGGCGCGAAGCTCAGAAGCCAGCCCGTTCAATGCCGTGCGGATCAATCCGCTCTCTACCTGAACGTAGTGGAAGTTGCGACTCAGTCGCTGCAGCCGCTCCACCGCGGCATCGCGCCCCACGCCCTCCAGGCCATGCCGCAACCTTGTTATGATCTCCTTTTCCACTCGGTCTTTCGCCTCGCTTGCAGAACTGCTGACCCTGTGCCAGCCCTCTGCGGCTTCTTCGAATTCTGAGGGATTCAGGTTCCGCAGTTGGGAGAGACTCACCATCAGGACTCACCTCTGCCTTGAGAGGAGTTGCGGATGGTCACTCCGTTCCTGGGCATGGACTTCTGCTCTTGGAAGGCATCCTTGATGGCCTCATCGGTTTTGTAAAAGGCGTCACCGGACTTCTGGAGCTTACCTTTGAGCTCCTCGCATTCACGGCTCACCAGGTCGAGGCGTTGTTGCCATGACCGATAGACGCTGAGCTGTGATGAGGCGCTTCGCAGGCCGGCGAGCCCGTTGCCGCCACTCACGACCCCGTCCTGCTTGGTCTCCAGGGCCCTCAACGCAGCTTTGAGGTTCACATGCACCGACCCGACGGCTTGGGAACCCTGATTCCATACCTGGCGAGGCGAGAGAAGATCGCCTTTTCCGCCTCCGGGACTCGGCCCCTCCCCACCGGCGCCGGTCAGGTTCATGCGGACCGACGTCTCCTTCTTGAGCTCGGCCCACTCTTCCTCGAACGTCACTTCGCCCCCTGCCAAACCGCGTGCTTGCTGGTATCACGCGCGGGTGTGAAGGTAACAGCCAAGTCGGCGCTCGTACGTGAGTATGCATACTCAATGGCTGTCAGATCGTGGTGGCTGCTGCAGTTCGTTGCTTGCCCGTCATCGCCAAGCCCATGCGTCCCGTCCACCTGGACGGCCGCACGGCACATCAGCAGCTGAGCTTCGTTCTCCGGTGAAACGAGCTGGCTGTTCTACCGGCGGAGGCGGTGGTGAGGTTGCGTCGTTGACGAGGAGTCACGGTTGGCTTCCGATCGGAACTGCACTGCCTGTAGGCCAGCCGATTCGCCGAACGTCGTGGCCGCCCAAGCGCCGGTCTCTGCGATGCGGCGTTGGAGCAGTTGACGGTGCGTGGTGTCGGTTGTCAGCCGCTCCCAGGTGTGCACCAGGCAGACCACTTCGCGGTGGTCTGCTTCGGTTCGCATGGTGGCCAGCATGGTGTCCAATTGGGGGCGATGTGTGCTCAGTGCGTGGTCGCCGAGGTCGAGCCAGCAGCCGGCAACGACCCAGCCGAGGCGATCGGCGTAGTGGCGGCATCCCTCCAGTCGCATATGGAGTTGGCGGCGGGAGCGGCTGGCGCACCGGTCGTAGACGAAGGCCAGCGGCGGGTGTGTGGTTGCTGTCATCGCCGAGCCTTCGCTGTGTGCCTGGCCAGCAGATACTGGCAATGCCGAGCGAGCTGATGCACCTGGATCTGAGCGGCAAGTGCGTCCCAACCGAGGCGCTGCTGGATGTGCTGCTCGATTCCGCCGAGCCGGACCTTCAGCCGGCGCGCCTCGATACTGCCGGGCCACAGATCGACCCGCTGCTTGTGCCGAGGGCCGGTGCATGCCTCCGTCAGCGCACCTGCATCGGCAGGTTGACCCTTGCCGACAACCAACCGCACGTCGTGGCCGGCCAGGCGCACAACACGGGGCGCATGATCGTGGCCCCTCTGCATGGTGACGAAGTCAAAGACGATGAGTCTGTCGCTGCGTAGGTGGCCCTCCTCGGGGACGAAGGAGATTGTGCGGGAGAGGCTGCGGAACCACACCGTCATGCCCGGACCTACCCGGGCTGTCTGCAGCACCCGCGCATGCAGCCGCGGAGCGGAAGCTGAACTGACAAGCTTTCCCACGGAGCTCCCCATGGCGCCCAGTTTGTACATGGCGTTTGCGATGCATAGGTCCTCGACGAGGAGGCGCAACAGGCGCTGGTAAAAGAGGAACCAGCTTTCGTCCGTTCGGCCCACGACGTGAAGGAGCAGACGACACAGACGCGTTGGCAAACCGGTCACGAATGATCCTCAGCTCGGTGGTGGCGCAACAGGACGTTGCAGTCACTTTCACCGCTCCTGTCGTTACGGCGAATTGCCGCGCTGCGCTCTTGATGGAGGGTGCGGCAGCGGTCGCAGCCGGGGACTGGCTGAGGTACTTCCGGCCATGGAGTCATCGGGAGGTAGTTCACTGCCACGCTCCCGGCACGGCGCGGTACGGCCGGGTAATGCGCTCGCGGTAGTCGAGGTGGTCCGGGTTGGTCTTCAGGTGCTCCGTGACCCACCCCAGGCTCGGAGCGTGTCCCGTCTGCTGGTCGCTGGACTTTCCGCACTCCGTGCACTCCATGGCGAACGTCCATGGTTCGGCTTCCGGTCGGGAGTTCGGCATGATCCGGAATTCACGGAACCGATAGATGACGCTCTTCACTTGGGGACTTCTCCACGTAGCAAGGCGAGGTGCTTCCGCACCTGCTGGGACAACTTCTCTTCGCGGTGCTTCAGATCGCCAGGTGCTGGACGATCGCCGTCGTCAAGCTGCGATGCAGCGCGCGTCATCGACTCAGAACGATGACGTACGGGTTCCTCGGCCGTCGGTCCCGCCACCTCCACTGGCAACCTGAGACGGCACCACACCGTTTTGCCGCCTGCTGACCACCAGCAGCCACACATATCGGCGATGCCGGTCACCAGCCACAGCCCGCGACCGTGCTCGCTCTCGTCGCCCCACGCGCGGAGGACCGGCATCGTCTTGGAGGTATCACGCACCTCCAGGAGCAGACTTTCTACCCGCTGGGTGAGAACGACCGTGAAGGGGCCCGTCGCATGCCGGACAGCATTGCTGGCCAGTTCCGCGACCAGGAGTTCCACGTCGGCCGCCACCGCCGCCAGCCCCCATCGGATGAGTGTCTCGCGAGCCGTTACGCGCGCCCGATGCGCTGCTGCCGGTGTGGCTCCGCTGCTCCAGCGCATGCGGTGGAGCACCTGTCCGGGCGGCACCGGAACCGGAGCGGTCTCAAGGCCCGGCACGGCGCCTATTCCGGTACGAACACCGACCGCCGGGGGAAGGGCGCAGAGGCCGATCACCCTGCAGGTGGCCGCATCGGCAGCGGGCATGGACGGCGGCATCACTGGGCTCCTTGGTCCGTGAGCGTGATCCGATCAGCACCCTCAGTAAGGGCCCTATGAGCCTGACAAGCAGCAACCGGCAGAGATACCCCCACTTCAGCCTCGGAGTCTCTCCCAAAGCTGACGTCGGACCTCGGCTCGACCCCGGAGTTCCCCCAAGCCGCTAACTCGCCTTCGAGGAGGGAAAGTTCTTGCCGAAGCCGGCTTACTGTCGGCGGTAGGGACGTGCTGAACGTACGACGTGAGAGGAGCACCATGCGGACGCTGCTCCGGTATCTGCTCGACGAGCGAGAGTGGCGCGACCGTGAAGCCTTCTTGCCGCATTTCAAGAAGGCCGCTCGCGAACTCGCGAAATTCGAGGGGAACCCCTCTCTGGCGACGCTCGAACCCGCAAAAACCACGTTCGAGGCGTGGTACTACGGGCAGCGTCGGCCCCAGCGGGACCCGCGCAGGGTCCTGGTCCACATGTTCGGATACAGCATCGACAGGCTGTGGAGCGAGATCCCAGCCGGGGCCGCCCCGGAGACTGCGGGCCCCCTGTTCGGCACGTCACTCACTGATCCTGGTGCCGAAACTCCCGGCACGAGCCTGCACGAGATGAGGAGAACAGGTGCGATGGCCGCACGACGCGCAATGGAATTCGCCTTGGGAGCGGAACGGGAACAAGTAGGGGAGGAGACGCTGGGATACCTCAGCGACGAAGTGCAGCGGATCGTCGAGGAATATCCTCGGGTACCCCTGGCAAGGGTCTGGGACGACCTGGCCAGGGCTCAGGACCAGGCGTTCCGCCTCCTGGAAACCGGTCGAGTACGGCCATCTCAGTCACGTGATCTGCACTTCATGGCCACCGTGCTCTCCTTCCTCATGGCCAAGGGCAGCCACGACATGGGCGAGTCCAAGACAGCCATGGCCCAGGCCCGGGCCGCCGGCTTCTGCGCCCGGCAGTCCGAACACAAGGGACTCATCGCTCTGGTCGACGGACTCAAGTCCCTCATCGCCTACTGGGCCAACAAGCCCGAGGATGCCCTGCACTACGCCCGCACGGGGGCTGCCGAGTGCACGCGTCTTCGCGGCACAGTCTCAGTGTGGATGCCCGGCCTCGAGGCGCGGGCCGCTGCCCTGCTCGGTGATGCCGACACGGTGCGCCAGGCGAACCAGAAGGCCGAGAACCTTCGTGAGCGAGTGGAACCCGATGACCTGGACGCGATCGGCGGACTGTTGACCTACCCGGAGAACAAGCAGCTCTACTACCACGTCGAGTCCGAGGTCCTCCTCGGCAACGGCGACGAACGGCTCGTCACACTGGCAGAGCGGGCCGTCACGGGATTCAGCAACCGCGATGACCCGGCCTGGGCGTTCGGCGACCTTGCCGGAGCCCAGTGCAACCTGGCACTCGTACGCCTCCGAGCCGGCAAGTTGGACGGAGCAGCCGAGGCCATCCGTCCGGTGCTGGACCTCGCCCCAAACCTTCGCAACAACGGCATCGTCGTCTCCGCCCGGCGCGTCCAAGACGCCCTCGGGCACGAGCCGGTGCGCGGAACACCCCTGTCGACGGAACTGCGTACGGAGATCTCCATGTACGAGACAAGCCGACCCGCACTCCCGCGTTAGCGACTGCCGGTAGAGTCCACGGCCATGTATCCGGTCAGCCGTCGCAGCGAGCGCCTGGAACTCCGCGAATTCGTCATTGACGACGTGGACGCCATCCTGGAGATCTACGGGAGCCATGAGGCAACCGAGCATCTGTCCTTCGAGCCGCGCAACCGCATCCAGGTAGGACAGATCATTGCGAGGTCCATCGCCTCCGCGGCGGAGGCTCCACGTAGCGAATACGCCCTCGCCGTGATCAAGCAGGAGACCGGAAACCTGATGGGCTACAGCAGACTTGCTCTGGACCCGCACCAACAAGAGGCAGCGACCTGCGGATTTGCGCTCCGGCCGGACGCCTGGGGAGCCGGCTACGGACTCGAAACCGTCCGGCTCCTCCTCGCTCTCGGCTTCGAGGACCTGCGTCTGCACCGAGTCTGGGGCGCCCGCTCACCGCTGAACGAAGCATCGGCGAGGACGATGTTGAAGGCCGGCATGATCGAGGAAGGACGGATTCGAGGCCACGTCCAAAAGGCCGGCGCGTGGCGCGACTCCGTCGTCCACGCCATCCTCAGGCACGAATGGGATGGCACTGCGGCAACGCAGTGAAGCGGAGGCGCTGTCCACGGCCGCAAACCCACGAGCGGCCGGCCCTGGCGGTCGGCGTGCAGGAAGCGTCCCCCTGGGCCGCTTCCCGCACAACGCCATTCGGAGCCGCGGTTGATGCCCCAGCTGATGTAGTCGGTATTGCTCGTGGTGACTTCCTGAGATCACTCTTCTCTCCTGGTTAGAGGCGGGTAGCGACGTGTTGGGGAAGCGTCGGCGCTCTTTCTTTGGCTGCTTTCACGGCCCATCAGTGCCAATGATCGTCCGCTATGGGATCGTTTGCGGCTGACCCCCACAAAACAACAAAAGACCTCTTGCTCAGTGGCTTCCGCTCTTCGTGAGAGTCGAGGTTCGGTGGTCGCGTTCCAGCCGCGATCGCCGTGGAGGTCTTCCGCATGCCACCTTTCCTTTTCGTCGCCACTTTTCTGACGCTGTTGTTCGCGCATACGGGTCCTGCGGTGCTCGTGGACGCGAGCATGTGCGTACGTCCTGGCCGCGGGCGGCACCGTCGAGTTTCCCGGGGCCGGCGTGTCGCCCGGGGGAGTCGGCGGTGAGCCCGATGCGGCACTCTGGGGCCGACTTCGTTCGTGTGCTGTGGTGCTGGACTGAGGCGACGCCCAACGCTGTGTCGCGCGCCCGTATCTCCCTGGAGTGCGCCTTGGACCAACTCGGCTTCACCGGCGAGGGGCTCGACGACGCTGTTTTGGCGGCCTCCGAGTTGGTAGCCAATGCCATCGAACACGCGCCAGGTCCGTACGAAATGCGACTGAGGTTCATGAGGGGGCCTCGGCTGATCTGCGAGGTGGCGGACATGGATCCCCGGATCCCGGTGGTCCCCGCATTTCGGCAGATGAACCCGCTCAAGGTGGCTCCTGGGAGGTGTGGAGGTGGTCTGGATGCGTTGCTCGAGCTCTTGTCGGAGAGGGGGAGGGGGCTCCGCATCGTTCACCAGCTCACCTGCGGGGCGTGGGGGTTCGCCTCGGAATACGGTGGGCGATCGAAGGTGGCCTGGATGGTGATTCCGGGAAGCTGAACGCCGCCGCTGTCCAGGAATCTGCAAGCCGCAGCCTGGTATCTCCATCGCTCGTCCGAGCGAAACGCTCCGTCTTCGTCGGCGAAGGGCCGTTAATTCGGTGCATCGTCAGGTAGGAGGAAGGGGAATCGAGCCGGATCCAGGTATCAGGAGGTGGGGGTATGAAGACGGGGTGGCGAGCCCATGTGCTGTTTGTAGGTGTGAGTATGACGGTCGCTGGGCTCCTGGCATCGGGTTGCTCGCAGGACGTACCCGATGCTCGGCCGTTGCCCAAGCTGTCCGGTGAGGTCACGACGTCTCATACACCGGGGGCGGGGCAGACCGAAGCACTCGATGCCTACCGAGCCATGTGGCGGGACCTGACCCGCGCATCGTTGACGTCCGATGCGGACTCGCCGCTGTTGGCGGTCCATGCCAACGGGGGCGCCTTGGAGTTGATGAAGCATGGGCTGAGGAAGTCCAAGCAGGAGGGCGTGGTCAGTAAAGGGACGCCCCGGGTGGACCCCCACGTGGTGTCTGCGTCCGGCCAGGAAGTCGTGCTGGTGGACTGTGTGGACGACAGCAATTGGCTGCTGTACAAGCGGAACGGCGAATTGAAGAACAACGTTCCGGGAGGACATCTTAAGACCGACGCGACAGTGCGGCGCGCCGGCGGGGTCTGGAAGGTCTCGAACTTCTACATGCACGCGACCGGCTCGTGCTGAGCGGGGCCCGCGTCCCGATCGGTTGCGCTACCGCGGGCTTTCTGACGCTTCTCGCTACAGCAATTGCTACTCCAGGTTGGGCGGACGGAACAGGTGGCTTGCAGTACGCCGACGTCTCCTGTGCCCCAGGTTCCTGTGACGTAAAGGCGAAGAGCGTCACGAGGCACTCGGACAGCTCGGGAGTGAAAGAGCCTGCTCAACAGAATCTCGGAGGGCACGCCGAACTGGGCGGTGAGGGAACGCCGCCTTCTCCCGCAGACGACGCGGCGCCTGGCTGGGGGCACAGTCTGGCCACGTTGGGTCTGGTGAACGCAGGTAAGGGGATGCTCCCGCGCGCCGACGGTGGGGCGCCGGACGATCCCGAGGCGGACGCCCAACAGGGTGTTCCGGCGAAGGTTGTGGCTCAGCAGGCCGTGGCTCGGCTGAAGTTGCCGCAGCCGGTGATTCATACGAGTCCGCAGGAGGACGTGGGCCAGGTGGTGCATGTGCCGACGTGGATGTGGGTGGAACGCCGGACGTGGGGTCCGGTGACGGCATCAGCGGCGGTGGGCGGCGTGGAGGTGACGGCGACGGCCCGGCCACAGAGAGTGGTGTGGTCGATGGGTGAGGGTGGCACGGTGGTGTGCCGAGGTCCAGGGACGCCCTACTCGAACAGGTTCAGCCCCAAAGCGTCGTCGCCGGACTGCGGTTACACGTATCAGCGGGCATCGACGTCAGTGTCGGGAAAGGCATTCCCGGTGAGGGCGCAGGTGTTCTGGGATGTGGAGTGGGAAGGAGGCGGGCGGTCCGGAGTGGTGCCAGGGCTGATGATGTCGGTCGAACGGCGGCTGGTGGTAGGCGAGGTGCAAGCCGTGGTGACCCACTGACTGGCCGTGCTGTCTGACTGTCGCTGAAATTTGCCGCGTTGGCCCAGGTTGTGAACACCGACAGGACTTCGGTAGGTGGGAGCAGTATCCCCTCGGCTCCCGCGCCGCGCTTGGCTCAAGCGCAGAGGTCGAATCCCAGGACTTCTTCGCGCTGTGTGTGGTAAATGCGCAGCTCAGCGGCGCTGCGAGCCACTGGAACGCGGCTCGGTGGGCGGGGTTGCCGATAGCAGGGCGAGGACTGTGCGGGGGTTGGTCGGTCAGATCGGTGAGGGGGCGGTAGTGCCAGCGCCCCACCGAAGGATGGGGGCTGCGGGAACTCGGCCCAGCCTCCCGTCGGCTGGTGGAGAAGGCGGTTCGGCAGTGGTTCGTTGGTGGCTCGGTACTGGCTCGAGGGTGGCTCCGACTGGCCGCCGGAGGCTGGCCGTTTTTCTGCTACCGCAAGGACAGCATTGCTGTCGGGCCCCCGGAGGGCCGCCGCCATGGCATGTTCCGGACCGAGGTCCGCTGTGCCGAGTGCGGCTCCCGCCTCGGCTACGACTTCGAGGGCGACGGCTACCCGACGCCTACGGGCCAGAGCTACTGCATCAACTCGGCCTTGCTGCGATCGACTTCGGACGAGGCGGGGGAGCAGCGATGATCGCAGGACAGGGCGCCGCTCGGCGCCCCCGCCCTGCGGTGGTGGGTGAGGGGGGAGGTCGCCCGTTACGACGGTGCCGGGACCGTCACCGTCGTCAGGACCAGTCCCCCGTCGATGAGCCAGCGGCCGGTGAAGGTGTCGAGGCGGTGGCCGTCGATGACTGGGCCCGGTACGAGGAGGCGGGCGGTGAAGGTGGAGTTGGTGGGGTCGAGGGTGAGGTGGGCCTCTTCGAAGCCCAGCCAGCGGCCGGTGAGGGGGTACCAGGTCTTGTAGACGCTTTCCTTGGCGCTGAAGATCAGGCGGTCCCAGTTGATGTCCGGCTGGTGTGCGGCGAGTTGGGCGAGGTGTGTGCGCTCTTCGGGGAGGGTGATGAGGTCCATGACGCCGGGGTCTTCGAGGGGGGCGTGGGGTTCCGCGTCCAGGCCCAGGGAGCGGATGTCCGTCGCCCGGGCCACCGCGGCGCCGCGGTAGCCGGTGCAGTGGGTCATGGTGCCGACGATGCCGTCGGGCCAGCGGGGGGCGCGGCCGGGCCCGGGGAGTAGAGGGGAGGGGTCGATGCCGAAGGTGGCCAGCGCGCGGCGGGCGCAGTTGCGGACCGTGCCGAACTCCCGCCGCCGTTTGTCCACCGCGCCGGCGACCAGCGCGAACTCCTCGGGGAACATCTCCTCGACCGGGTCGTCGGCGAAGGATTCGGCGGTCGCTATCGGGGCGGTGAGCAGCTTCTCGATCACGCGGGGACTCCGGTGGTCGCGACGGGCAGGATCTGGACCGGGCGGCCGGGGGCACCGGCGCGGCGCCGCCATTCGCGAGGGTAGCCGAGCGACACCTCCTGGTGCGGCACTCCGTCCCACAGGATCAGCCGGGGGATGTGCAGGTGGCCGTAGACCACGGTGGTGGCGCGGAAGCGGCGGGGCCAGTCGGCGGTGGCCTCCGTCCCGCACCACAGGGCGAACTCCGGGTACCACAGCGGCCGGGTGGGCTCGCGGACCAGCGGCCAGTGGTTGATCAGCACGGTCGGCAGGTCCTCGGGGAGGGCCGCGAGCCGGGCCTCGGTCTCCACGACCCGGGCCCGGCACCACGCCTCGCGGGACGGATAGGGGTCGGGGTGGAGGAAGTACTCGTCGGTGCAGACGATCCCCGCCTCCTCGGCGGTCTTCAGCGCCTGCTCCTTGGAGCCCATGCCCGGCATGCGGAAGGAGTAGTCGTAGAGGACGAAGAGCGGCGCGATCGCCACCGGGCCGCCCTCGCCCTCCCAGACGGGATAGGGGTCCTCGGGGGTGATGACGCCCAACTCCCGGCAGATGTCCACCAGATGCTCGTAGCGGGCCACGCCGCGCAGCTGGACCGGGTCCTTGGCCGGGGTCCACAGCTCGTGGTTGCCGGGCGCCCACACCACCTTGGCGAACCGGCTGCTCAGCAGGCCGAGGGCCCAGCGGATGTCCTCGGTGTACTCGCCGACGTCCCCGGCGACCAGCAGCCAGTCGTCGTCGGACTGCGGCCGCAGCTGCTCGACGATCTCGCGGTTCTCGTCGTACCGGACGTGCAGATCGCTGACGGCCACCAGGCGGCCCTCGCGGGAGGCGGGAGCCGGCGCGGCGGTGGCGCGGTCGGCGCCCGGGGCGAAGGTGCGGATCTCGTAGGTCACCTCAGCAGTAAAGACGGTGAGGGAGGGAGAGTGAAGCGCCTTAAGGGATCAAGGGGGTGTGCCGTGGGGGCGTCGTGTGTGACGGCCGGCGGGAGGGGGCGTTCCGGAGGGCCGCCCGGCGGTCACCTCGTGCCGGGGGCGGGCGCCCCGCCGCGTCGGATGCGGGTGGCCAGCCACAGGTCGAAGCGGTCGTCGGGGTCGTCGAGGTGGCGTCCGGTGAGGTCCATCGCCTTGTCCAGGCGGTTGCGCACGGTGTGCCGGTGGACGCCGAGCCGGCGGCTGGTGGCGTCCCAGGCGCCGCCGGTCTCCAGCCAGGCGGTGAGGGTGGCGATCAGCTCCTCGCCGCCTGCGACCAGGTCCAGCGGGCCGAGCACGGTGTCGGCGTAGCCGTGCAGGGTGCGGCGGTCGCCCAGCTCCAGCAGCAGCCGGGCGGCCTCGCTCTGCCGGGCCTCGGCGGGCGCGCCGCCGGTCCGGCTGACGGCCAGCAGTCCGCTCGCCTGCCGCAGCGACACCCGGACCGACTCCGGCGCGGTGGCCGGGCCGATGCCCGCCGGGCAGTGCGGCGCGAACCGGCCGAGCAGCGCATGGATGTCCAGCTCCTCGCCGACCACCGCCTCGATCACCGGTACCGGCACGGAACCCGGCCCGCCGGTCACCCGCACCAGTCCGCCGGGCATCGCCAGTGCCAGATCGGCCGCCATCTCCTGGGCCGCGCTCTCGGACAGTCCGGCCGGTGAGGGCGCGCCGCCCGGTCCCCGCGGTCCTGTCGCGGGCGCCGCCTCGACCACGACCGCCCGCACCCGCTCCGCGGACAGCCCCACCGAGGCCAGCATGTCGCGGGCCCGATCGGCGGTCAGCTCCTCGCTCGCCAGCAGTTCCGACAGCAACGCCGACCGCCGCCGGCGCTCCGGCTCGTCGCGCAGATGGCGCCGCTCCAGCTCCAGCGAGAGCAGCGAGACCAGCCCGGGGACGACGGACCGGGCGGCGTCGTCGGGGCGGCCGGTGAGCAGCAGCAGACCGCGCAGCCGGCGCGCGCCGAGCGGCTGCACCTCCAGCTGCCGGCCGCCGGCGGTACTGGTCGCACTGCCCCGCAGTCCCCGCGCCGCGACCCGTTCGACCAGGTCGCGGGCCTGGTCGAGGGGCGTACGCGGTTCCTGGCCGGCGGTCGCCAGCTGCCGCCCCAGGGGGTCGAGGACGGTGGCGCCGATCCCGGTGGCCGCCGTCCACTCCTCCAGCATCGGCTGGAGCCCGTCGCTGGTCGCCGCGGCCGCGGTCAGCCGCCGCTGGGTGGCGAACGCCCGGTGCAGCACCTCCCGTTGCTCGGCGGCCCGGGCGTCGAAGACCGCCTTGGTGACCGCGATGAACGGCACCTCGTCGGGCACCGTCAGCAGCGGCAGCCCCGCCTCCCGCGCCGCCGTGACCAGCGGCTCCGGCGCCGCCTGGTACGGCAGCCCCTGCCCCAGCCCGAGCGCCAGGCAGGCCGCTCCGCCCTCGGCCGCGTCCCGTACGTAGGCCCGGCAGGCCGCCGGTTCCATCGGCAGCAGCAGCCCGATCGTCATCAGCAGCTCGCCGCCCTGCAACCACTTCCCCGGGACCAGCAGGTCCGAGACGGTGGCAGCCTCGATGGTGCGGGACAGCAGCTCCGGCGGCACGTCGTAGGCGAGCGCCAGATGGAGGCCGGGCTGGTCCAGCAGATCCGAGATACGCAGAGGCATAGACATAGTGTCCACCACATATCTATTGAATGGACGATCGGGCGATCGAGTCCTGGCGGCGCGGCGCCTAGTTTCACACCACCGCGGAATGCGCCGCCCCCCGGCGGCCGCCCGCGGTCTCCCCGCACTTTCCGTCGCCACGCCCGAGGAGTAACCCATGGATCCCACGGCACCCATGGAAGGCACGAGCGAGGGGCGAGGCTCCCGCGTGATCGAGGTCCGCTCCATCGACTACGTCCCCGTCCGCGAACGGCACGGGAAGGTGTGGCACCAGGGCCCCTTCTGGTTCACCGGCAACTTCGTGCTCACCACGATGGTCACCGGCTTCCTCGGCCCGGCCCTCGGCCTGAGCCTGCCCGCCTCCGTCGCCGCGGTCGTCCTCGGCGCCTGCTTCGGCACCTTCTTCATGGCCTTCCACGCCAACCAGGGGCCCCGGATGGGCCTGCCGCAGATGATCCAGTCGCGCGCCCAGTTCGGCATCCGCGGCGCGATCGTCCCGTTCGCCGCGGTGGTCTTCGTCTACGTCGGCTTCAACGTCTTCAACGTCGTGCTGGCCGCCCAGGGCCTGCGCACCGTCTTCCCCGGCGGCACCACCCTCTGGTACGTGCTGATCATCGGCGTCGCCCTCGTGCTCGCCGTCGTCGGCCACGACCTGCTCCACCTCGTCCAACGCTGGCTCACCTACGTCCTGATCGCGGTCTTCGGCGTGCTGACCGTCGGCGCGCTGATCCAGCTCGACCCGCACTCCGCGGCCGCCGCCGGGCACGCCGCACACAGCTCCTGGACGTCGTTCCTGGTCGTCTTCTCCGCCGCGGCCGGCTACCAGATCAGCTACGCCGTCTACGTCTCGGACTACTCCCGCTACCTGCCCCGCGACGTCTCCGCGCGCAAGGTCATCTGGTGGACCTACGCGGGCGCCGCCGGCTCCGCGGCCTGGCTGATGTCGCTGGGCGCCCTGCTCGCCTCGGCGCTGCCGCACCCCGACGCGATCAGCGGCATCCGCCAGGTCGGCAACGCGATCCTCCCCGGCTTCGGCACCTTCGCCGTCCTCGTCTCGTCCGTCGCCCTGGTCGGCATCATGGCCGTCAACGCCTACGGCGCCATGCTCACCACCACCAGCGCGGTCGACGCCTTCCGGAAGGTCAAGCCGACCGTCCGGATCCGGATCGCCGGCATCGTGGCCATCGGCCTGATCGTCTTCACCGTGGCGATGCTGCTCCCGGAGAACTACTTGGAGAGCTTCAACACCTTCGTGCTGATGATGCTCTACTTCCTGATCCCGTGGACGGCGGTCAACCTGGTCGACTTCTACTGGGTCCGGCGCGGCCACTACGCGGTCACCGCGATCTTCGACCCGTCCGGCATCTACGGCCGCTGGTCCTGGCGCGGTATCGCCGCCTACGTGGCGGGCTTCGTCGCCATGATCCCGTTCTTCGCCACGTCCTTCTACAGCGGTCCGGTCGCCAAGGCGCTGGGCGGCGCGGACCTCTCCTTCGTCCCCGGCCTGCTGGTCGGCGGCGGCCTGTACTACCTGCTCAGCCGCCACCTCGACCTGGCGGCCGAGGAGGCCGCGATCGCGGAGAGCGAGCGCGAGCTGGAGGGAGCCGACGCGGAGGAGGCGGCGGCCGCCGGGGCCTCCCGCGCCTGACGGACGGGGCGGCTGCTCATCCGCGGCGCACCAGCGGATGAGCGGCCCCGTTCATCCCGTTATGGTCGGTCGGTAGGGGGAGACCCCGCCGGCCGATCGGCGTTTTCGCGACCGATGGGTGGGCGGGCGACCGGCCGGCGAAGGGAAGTGAGCACCCCATGCAGGTGGAGCACCCCATGCAGGTGGCTTTTCTGGTGGCCCCCGCGGGCGTCGAGCAGTCCGAGCTGACCGAGCCCTGGCGGGCGGTCGACGCCGCGGGCGGCACCCCCACACTGATCTCCACCAGGTCGGGCCGCATCCAGGCGTTCCACCACCTCGACAAGGCCGACACCTTCCCCGTCGACCTGACCGTGGACGCCACGTCCATCACGGACTTCGACGGCCTGGTCCTCCCGGGCGGCGTGGCCAACCCCGACGCGCTCCGCCTCGACAAGGGCGTCGTCTCCCTCATCGCGTCCTTCTTCACGGCCGGCAAACCGGTCGCGGCCATCTGCCACGCCCCCTGGATCCTCATCGAGGCCGACGTGGTCCGCGGCCGCACCCTCACCTCCTGGCCCAGCCTGCGCACCGACATCCGCAACGCCGGCGGCGAGTGGGTCGACCGACAGGTCGTCGTCTGCACCAAGGGCCCCAACACCCTCGTCACCAGCCGCAAGCCCGGGGACTTGGACGCGTTCTGCGCGACGTTGACCAAGGAGTTCGCGCGATAGCGGGGCTCCGCGCGGCTGCCGGGGCCGGGGCTTCTCCCCTCGACCCTCAGACCGGTCCGTAGACCGCCGCCGCTGCGCCGGTGAGCAGTGCCCAGTAGCGGTCGCCGTACGACCAATGCCACCACTCGCTCGGGTAGTTGACGAATCCGGCGTCGGTCAGGGCCCGGGCCAGGAGGGCGCGGTTCCGCTGTGCGGTGTCCGAGAGGCCCGGGGCGTGGAGTGGGCAGAGCCGCTCGGCGCCCGTGCGGTGTCCGTTGACCGGGCAGCCCATGTCCAGCTCGACGCCCCGGGCGTCCACGAGCGTCAGGTCCAGGGCGGCCCCCGCGCAGTGCGGGGCCACCTCGACCGGTGAGACGAACGCGGCGGCCCGGCGCCGGACTTCCGCGGGGTCGGTGTGGCCCGCGGCGCGCACGCGGTCCTCGTAACGGGCGAACCGCCTGGCCTGCTCGGCGCCGCTGCGGTGGCCCTCGATGACGAGGAGGCCGACGCCCTCCGGCAGCGCGGCCGCGGCCGTCCGCAGGCGGGCGCAGACACCGGTCCGCGCCCGCCCGTACGCCCCGGTCGCGTCCCGCTCCCGCGGATCCAGCGTCACGGGCGCGAGCGCGGCGACCTCGGCGAGGGGCTCACCGCAGTCCCGGACCGGGACCCGCGCCACCTTGGGATCGCTCAGCGAGATCATGCGTGGGGGATTCTCTTTCTCTGAATTCATGGATTGTGATTCAGGGGGAATTTCCTTGCCCTGCAACGGTGTTGAGGACTCGCAGGGGGCGAACACACCCCCTAGGGAACATCCCCCACCTCCACCCCTACCCCGCCCCTCTCTCCACCCCAGCCCCCACCCCAACCGCCTCAACCACCACCGCCGACTCCCCACCCACCCGCAGCACCCCATCACCCTCTGGGAGACAGGGACCCGGCCACCCAGCCAGCGCGCGGAAGCCGGTCGTGCCGGTCGTGCCGGTCATGCCGGTCGCGTCAGGCGAGGCGACCGGAATGGCGGCGATCGTGCCGGGCGGCGCGAGATTGACGGCCAGGTGGAGCGGCCCCCGGCGGAGCAGGAGCCAGCGGGCGTCCTCGTCGTGGGCGACGTGGGTGACGTGGGTGACGTGGGTGACGTGGGTGTGGGACGGGTCGGGGTCGGTCAGGGCCGGGTGGGTGCGGCGCAGGCTGAGCAGGGTGCGGTGCCAGGACAGCAGGGCGGCGTGCGGTTCGGTGGTCGGTTCGGTCCAGTTCAGGACGCAGCGGTCGCGGGTGGCCGGGTCCTGTGGGTCGGGCCAGTCGGCGCCGAGGTGGGTATCGGGCGCGGCGGCGGCGCCCTCCTGGGCGGCGAACTCCCGCCGCCGGCCGGCCCGTACCGCCTCCGCCAGCTCCGGGTCCGGGTGGTCGGTGAAGTACTGCCAGGGGGTGCGGGCGCCCCACTCCTCGCCCATGAAGAGCATCGGGGTGAAGGGGGAGCAGAGCACCAGCGCGGCGGCGCAGGCCAGCAGGCCGGGGGAGAGGGTGGCGGTGAGGCGGTCGCCGTGGGCGCGGTTGCCGATCTGGTCGTGGGTCTGGGCGTAGGCGAGGAGGCGGTGCGGTGGGGTCGTCCGCAGGTCGAGGGGGGCGCCGTGGCGGCGGCCGCGGAAGCTGGAATGGGTGCCGTCGTGGAAGAAGCCGGCGGTGAGGGTCTTGGCGAGGGCGGTGAGCGGGGCGCGGGCGAAGTCGGCGTAGTAGCCGTGGGATTCGCCGGTCAGCGCGGTGTGCAGGGCGTGGTGGAAGTCGTCGTTCCACTGGCCGTGCAGGCCCAGGCCGCCGCTCGCCCGGGGGGTGGTGGTGCGCGGGTCGTTGCGGTCGGATTCGGCGATGAGGAAGAGCGGGCGGCGCAGTTGGGCGGCGAGGGCGTCCACGGTGGCGGAGAGTTCGGCCAGGAAGTGCTGGGCGCGGTCGTCGTGGAGGGCGTGCACGGCGTCCAGGCGGAGTCCGTCGATCCGGTAGTGCCGCAGCCACCCGAGGGCGCTCCCGATGAGGTAGTCGCGGACCTCGTCGGAACCGGGGGCGTCGAGGTTGACGGCCGCTCCCCAGGGCGTGTGATGGGTGTCGGTGAAGTACGGGCCGAACTCCGGCAGATGGTTGCCGGACGGGCCGAGGTGGTTGTGGACGACGTCGAGGACGACGCCGAGCCCGTGGCCGTGCGCGGCGTCCACGAACCGCTTCAGCCCGTCGGGACCGCCGTACGGTTCGTGCACCGCCCAGGGGGCGATCCCGTCGTAGCCCCAGCCGTGCCGGCCGGGGAACGGGCACACCGGCATCAGGGAGACATGGGTGATGCCCAGGTCGGCGAGGTGGCCGAGGCGGGCCGCGGCGGCGTCGAAGGTGCCCTCGGGGGTGAAGGTGCCGATGTGCAGTTCGTAGAGGACGGCGCCGGGGAGGGGGCGGCCGGGCCAGGGGTGCCGCCAGGGGAACCGGGCGTGCTCGACGACCGCACCGGGGCCGCCGGGGCCGTCCGGCAGCCGGGCGGCGCGCGGGTCGGGCCGGGGTGGGCCGCCGTCGAGCCGGAAGGCGTAGCGGTCGCCGTCGCGGGCGGTCGCCTCCGCGCGCCACCAGGTGGGCCGGTCGGGGTCGCGCTCCAGGGGGACCGGCGGCTCGCCGGACCGGTCGCCGGCCCACTGGAGGGCGACCCGCCCGGCGTCCGGCGCCCATACCTCGAACAGCACGGCTGTCCTCCCTCGTCGCTCTTGGTCGTTCTTCGACGTTCCGGCCCGGCGGTCTCCCGGTCCGGCGGCCGCTCCCTGACGACGAAAGCACGCCGCGGACCGGGACGAAAGGACGTGGTGCGGCGGGGCTTCGACATCGCCTGGACACCGACTCGTTGCAGGCCAGACAATTGCGCCATGACTTCGCTCCAGTTCCCCGCGCGGCCTTCGGACGCCGACCGGGAACGCGCCCTTGAGCTGCTGCGCGAAGGCGCGGCGCAGGGACGACTGTCCCAGGACACCTTCCTGCGCCGGCTGGAACTGGTCCTGAGCGCCCAGCACCAGTCCGAACTGGAACTGGTCACGGCCGACTTGGAGTGCCGCGGCAAGGTCCAGGGACTGGTGCTGCGGATGGTCGGCCGGGCGTCGGCGTTCAACCTCCGGGTGCGCAGGGCCTGGCGCACGGAGCGGCTGCCGAAGCTGCTGCTGCCCGAGCCCGGGCCGTTCCCGCTGCTGATCGGGCGGTCCCCGGGCGTCGGCCTGCGGCTCAACCACGAGACGGTCTCCCGCAACCACGCCGAGCTGCGCAGCGAGGGCAAGGGCTGGATGCTGCGCGACCTCGGTTCCACCAACGGCACCTGTGTCAACGGCCGCCGGCTGGTGGGCGAGATAGCGGTCGGGCCCGGCGACCACATACGGTTCGGGCAGGTGGACTACGTCCTGACGGAACGGCAGGAGCCGACGGAGCGCTGAGGGGCCGGCGGACCTGAGGGCGCGCCGAGGGATCCGCCGTGGCGTCGGGACATCACGGTCTTCTCGCGCGTCGAACTGACCGGCGCGGCGGCGGAGTTCACCGCTCTCCCACGGGAGTGGGGCGCCGCAGCCGAGATCTGACCCGCCGCCCCTTGGGGCCGCAGTGGGGCCCCTACTCCCGTACGAGCAGCGCCACCGGCCACTGCGTCAGCAGGGTGTCCACGGCGACCGCCCTCCCGCCCGGCAGCGTGCGGCCGGTCAGCGCCTCGCGCCAGGTGCCGCCCGCGGGCAGTCGCAGCATGGTGTCCCACCAGCCGCCGGTCTCCCGCAGCCGCAGCGACAGCCGGGTCACCGCCGTCACCACTCGCCCGGTGCGGACGAAGGCCACGCAGTGCTCGGCCGCGGGGCCCTCCGCGACCAGCGGTGCGTACGACGCGGCGGCGCCGAACCACTCCGGGCGGGCCCGCCGCAGCCGCAGCGCGGTCGCCGTCAGCAGCAGCTTCTCCGCGGACGGGTCGGCCGGTGCGGCATGGGCGTCGAGCTCGGCGCGCAGCGCCGGATCGAAGTGCGGGGGCCGGCGGTTGTCCGGATCGACCAGCGCCGCGTACTCCCGCTCGGTGCCCTGGTAGAGGTCGGGCACCCCCGGCATGGTCAGGTGCAGCAGCGTCGCGCCCAGTACGTTGGCCCGGATGTGCGGTGCCATCTCCGCGTCCAGCGCGGCCAGTTGACCGGTCGCCGGACCGCACGGACCGCTGCGGACGAACTCCGCCACCCGCTCCTCGTACACCGCGTCCGGCTCCGTCCAGGACGTGCGCAACCCGGCCTCCCGCACGGCCTTGAGGACCGCGGGCGCGAGCCTCTCCCGGCCGTCGTCGGATGGTGTCCCCGTCGCGGAGGGGTTGTCGGCGGCGGACGTGCCCAGGCCGAAGGCGGTCTGCCAGGCCGTCCACGCCACCATCGGATCGACCGGAACCACATCGTCCGCGACCTCCCTCCCGTCCGTCACCGCGCCCAGCACGTCCCGCCACCGGTCCGGGCACTCCGACAGCACCGCGATCCGCGCCCGCACATCGGCGCTGCGCTTGGTGTCGTGCGTGGAGAGGACCGTGCCGCTCTCCGGCCAGTCCCGCTGCATCCGCGCGCAGTACTCGTGGAACGTCTCGGGCCCCAGCGCCGGTTCCCCCGGATCGCCCCCGACTTCGCACGCCGACAGCAGCACCGGATAGCGGTAGAAGGCGGTGTCCTCAACGGACTTGGCGTGCAGCGCGGAAGCGGTCTGCGCGAACCGCGCCGCGAAGCCCGCGACATCGGGGTCCGGCGACCCGTCCCCACCGCCCCTGCCGTCCTCGCCGTACGGGAACCGCCCCAGCGCCAGATCGTGGACCAGATCCACCGCCGCGGCCTCCTCCGGCACCCGGAAGGTGGCCCGGGCCCGCTCCGCCGCCCTGCCCAGCATCACCGTGTCCGCCGCCGCCCGCGCGGCGTCCGTGGCGTCCCCGGCGTACGGCCGGTAGACCGGCAGCCGCACCAGGAGTTCGCGCACGGCCTGCCGCAGCGCCCATGGTGCGTGGTCGCCCGGCCGGGGCACCCGTCCGCTGATCCGGGCCGCGGTCCGCACCAGCCGCGCGACCTCCGCCGCCAGCTCGTGCTCGACGACCTCGTACGCGGCCCGGCGCACCGTCTCCTCCCAGTCGCCGCCCTCGTCGGCCAGCGGGGTGACGAAGTCGCGGTAGTGCGAGAACAGCCGGCCGGCGCCCTGCGGGCAGACGAACAGCCCGTCGATGTGGCGGAGCGCGTCATAGCCGGTGGTGCCCGCGCACGCCCAGCCCTCCGGCAGCCGCTCGGCACCGGTGAGGATCTTCTCCACCACCGTCCAGCACCCCTTGGTGCCGGCCCGCAGCCGCGCCAGATAGCCGCCGGGATCCACCAGCCCGTCCGGGTGGTCGATCCGCAGCCCGTCGACGACCCCCTCCCGGATCAGCCGCAGCACCGTCCGGTGCGTCGCGTCGAACACCTCCGGATCCTCGACGCGGACCCCGATCAGCTCCGAGATGGTGAAGAAGCGCCGGTAGTTGAGCTCGGTGCGGGCCAGCCGCCACCAGGCGAGCCGGTACCACTGCGCCTCCAACAGGTGCTCCAGAGGCAGCCGCTCCGTACCGGGACGCAAAGGGAACCTCTGCTCCCCGTAGCGCAGCAGTCCGCCCTCCACCCGGAGGCGGGGCAGCTCGTCGCCGATCCGCCCCTCCAGGAGGGGCAGCAGCAGCCGCCCGCCGTGCCCGCCGTCCCAGTCGATGTCGAACCAGCGCGCGTACCGCGATGCGGGTCCGTCGCGCAGCACCTCCCACAGCGGCCCGTTCAGCGACAGCGGCGCCGGCACCGCCATGTGGTTGGGGACCAGGTCGACGACCAGACCGAGGCCGTGTGCCCGGGCCGTCGCCGCCAGCGCCCGCAGCCCGTCCTCGCCGCCCAGTTCGGCCCGTACGGCGCTGTGGTCGGTCACGTCGTATCCGTGGCCGGACCCCGGCACCGCCTCCAGTACGGGCGAGAGGTGCAGATGGGACACGCCGAGCGCGGCGAGGTAGGGGACGGCCCGCTCGGCGGCGGCGAACGGGAAGTCCGGCTGGAGTTGCAGCCGGTAGGTGGCGGTCGGCGACGGACTCGAAGGCTGCCTCATGGGAACACCCGTACCCCGCCCACGGCCCGTTCTGTCATCGGGTTGCGTCATCCCGGGGTGCCCCTCCCCTCGTGCCTTCGTCCGAATGGGGCGACCGGCCCGCGGCAGCGCTTCGTACGGACCGTCGGTACGGGGCGTGCCGATGAGGCGGATGGCTGCTGGTGAGGACCGCTGACGCCTCCCCCTGCCGCCGCGCACGTGCCCCGAGCAGCCCGTCGCCGCCCGTGGTCCCCTCCCGGGGGCGGCTGCGGACCGTCCTGTGCCGGCTCGGTGGCGTGCCGGCGGTGGCCGAGACGAGCGGGTGGTGCACCGCGGCGGTCCTGGTGGACGCCAGGAGGACCCGGCCGGGAACCGCTCAGGCCGGCCGCTGGAGTACCAGCAGGCTCCGTCCGACCAGCGTCAGCCGGTCGCCGCCCTTGACCTTGGCGCCTCGGCCGTCCGCCGGCGCCGCCGGCCGGTCGGTGTCCACGACGACCTGCCACTGCCGGCCCAGGTGCTCCGGAACCGTGAACTCCTGCTCCTGGTCATGGGCGTTGAACATCAGCAGGAACGAGTCGTCGGTGACCGGCTCGCCGCGCGGCCCCGGTTCCGAGATCGAGCTCCCGTTGAGGAAGACCGTCAGCGACTTGGCGTGCACCGACTGCCAGTCGCGCGTCCCCATCTCCGCGCCGGCCGCGGTGAACCAGGCGATGTCGGAGAGCTCGTCGTGGGTGCCCTCCATCGGGTGCCCCTGGAAGAACCGCCGCCGCCGGAAGACCGGGTGGTCCCGCCGCAGCCACACCATCTGCCGGGCGAACGCCAGCAGCGCCAGCTCCTCCTCCCGCCCGGTCGCCACCTGCCTTCCTTCACTCCCACCGGCCTCGTCCGCCACCTCCTCCCGGCCGGTATCGCACGTCCCGCCGGTGCCCTGCGCCCCCTGCTGCGGCCACCGCACCCAGGTCAGCTCGCTGTCCTGGCAGTACGCGTTGTTGTTGCCGCCCTGGCTGCGCCCGAACTCGTCGCCGTGGCTGAGCATCGGCACGCCCTGCGACAGCATCAGCGTGGCGAGGAAGTTCCGCATCTGCCGCATCCGCAGCCGGCGCACCGCGGGGTCGTCGGTCGGCCCCTCGGCCCCGCAGTTCCACGAGCGGTTGAAGCGTTCGCCGTCCCGGTTGTCCTCGCCGTTGGCCTCGTTGTGCTTGTCGTTGTACGAGACCAGATCGCGCAGGGTGAAGCCGTCGTGGCAGGTGACGAAGTTGACCGAGGCGAGCGGCCGCCGCCCGTCCTCCTGGTAGAGGTCCGAGGAGCCGCTCAACCGGGACCCGAAGTCCGCCAGGGTGCGCGGCTCCCCGCGCCACAGGTCCCGCACGGTGTCCCGGTACTTCCCGTTCCACTCCGTCCACAGCGGCGGGAAGTTCCCCACCTGGTAGCCGCCCTCCCCGACGTCCCACGGCTCGGCGATCAGCTTCACCTGGCTGACCACCGGGTCCTGGTGCACCAGGTCGAAGAACGACGACAGCCGGTCCACCTCGTGGAACTGCCGCGCCAGCGTCGCCGCCAGGTCGAACCGGAACCCGTCGATCCGCATCTCCTGCACCCAGTAGCGCAGCGAGTCCATCACCAGTTGGAGCACGTGCGGACTGCGCATCAGGAGGGAGTTCCCGGTGCCCGTGGTGTCGGTGTAGTAGCGGCGGTCGTCCGACAGCCGGTAGTAGGAGGCGTTGTCCAGCCCCCGGAAGGAGAGCGTCGGCCCCAGGTGGCTGCCCTCGGCGGTGTGGTTGTAGACGACGTCGAGGATGACTTCGATACCGGCCCGGTGCAGGGCCCGGACCGCGGTCTTGAACTCCAGCACCTGCTGCCCGCGGTCCCCCCAGGACGCGTAGGCATTGTGCGGGGCGAAGAACCCGATGGTGTTGTAGCCCCAGTAGTTGGTCAGTCGGGCGTCCACCAGCCGGTGGTCCTGGACGAACTGGTGCACCGGCATCAGTTCCAGGGCCGTGACCCCGAGCTTCGTCAGATGGTCGATGATCGCCGGGTGCGCCAGCGCCGCGTAGGTGCCGCGCAGTTCCTCGGGGAGCTCCGGGTGGCGCATCGTCAGGCCCTTGACGTGGGCTTCGTAGAGCACCGTCTCGTGGTAGGCGGTCCGCGGGGGGCGGTCGTCGCCCCAGTCGAAGTAGGGGTTGACCACCACCGACGCCATGGTGTGCGGCGCCGAGTCGAGGTCGTTGCGGACCTCCGGGCGGCCGAAGTGGTAGCCGTAGACCGCCTCGTCCCAGTCGATCACGCCGCTCATCGCCCGCGCGTACGGGTCGAGGAGGAGCTTGGCGGAGTTGCAGCGGTGCCCGTGCTCGGGCTCGTAGGGGCCGTGCGCCCGGAAGCCGTAGCGCTGCCCCGGCATCACCCCCGGCAGATACGCGTGCCGTACGAAGGCGTCGGACTCGCGCAGCTCGACGGCGGTCTCCGACCCGTCGTCGTGCAGCAGACACAATTCGATGCGCGAGGCGGCTTCGGAGAACACCGCGAAGTTGGTGCCCGCACCGTCGTAGGTGGCACCCAGCGGATACATCTGTCCCGGCCAGACCTGCATGCGTTGTCTCTTCCACTTTCTCTACGGGGCGGCGGCGACTCCACGACACACATCCGCGGACCGAATCGGAATCCTTTCCCCAACGTGTCCCAACTTGCCTGATAGCGGGAGATTTTCGCGTGAACTCCGCTCGATGGTGGTTCGCCTTCGGCGATATCGGATTGTCGTATCGGGGGGTGAATGGGGCGGCGATTGCGGCCGGTGGGCGGCGCGGGAAGGACGGGTGCGAGCGACGGGCCGGTGCAGGTACCCCAAAAGCGTCTTCTCTTCCACGGACTACAGCAAATGTGCGCAGTTCGCCAGGGACAACCAGGCCAATCGGTGCGCTCGTGCCGAACCGGACGCCTGGGGTGATGTCAACGGTGCGTCGCCGGAACACCCCATCGCGTGGGCCGGAATCGATCCCCGGCCCCCGTGCGGCTATGAAACCGCTCACTCCGGCCGCGCTTTCCGGCCGCAACCGGCAGTATGGGTAAGGGGAGTTGGCAACCGACTCGACCCGTCCTGCTGCACCGCCCCCCGCGCCGCAGTAGTCTGCCTTGATCGTTGGCACGGGGGTTCGGAAGGCGGTGGCAGGTGAGCGGCGGGCTGGAGTTGCCCCCTGGTGACGAGAGTCATGAGGGCCAGGAGGGCGGCTCCGTGGACGCACCGCCCGGCACGGTATCCCTGGCCCGACCGCTGGAGATCGGTGCGGAACTGGACTGGGGAGCCGACGCCTGGAGCGAGGTACGCACCCGGGCCCGCCGGGCCGGACGCGCCTATATCTGGCTGAATCTCGTCGAGCAGCGCCTGCGCGCCGTCGTCGCCGCCGTCCTGCGCCCCATCTACGAGCCGGTGCACGGCGACGAATGGGTCATCGCGGCCGCCGGACCGGCGGGCCAGGAGTGGGTCCAGCGCGCCGTCGCGGTCCGCGAGGTCAGCCGCCGCAAGGGCTACCTCCTCGACCCCGCCGACGACAACATCGTCAGCTTCCTGACGCTGCCGCAGCTGCGCGAGCTCATGGTCCAGCACTGGCCCTGCTTCGAGCCCTACGTGGACGACCGCCGCGAGGTCGAGCTGGTCCTCGACGAGCTGGAGGTCGCCCGCAACATCGTCTCCCGCAACCGCGCACTGTCCGAGACCGTCCTGGCCCAGGCCGAGCGGGCCTCCGCCCGTCTCCTGGACATCCTCGGCTCGGGGGCCGGCACCCGTATTTCCGGACGGCTGCCCATCGACGCCGTCGAGGACCTCGTCGGCGACCGCTACGCCGACGTCGTCGGGGTGCACCCCGACCGGGTCCGGCTCCAGCGCCAGCTGCCCGCCGAGGACCTCTTCGGCGGCGCCCGCCGCCTCGACGCGGTGGGCATAGGACTCAACCTCCTCGTGCAGAACTACTCCGGCCGCCGGCTGGTCCGGCTCGCCGAGTCCGGCTGCCGGGTGCGGCTGCTCTTCCTCAACCCGGCCAGCAGTGCGACCCGCCGCCGGGAGCGCGAAATCGGCCTCAAAAAGGGCGAGATGAGCCGCTCGATCGAGATGAACATCCTGCACATGCGACGGGTCCGGGCCCGCCTGCGGGACCCCGGCGCCTTCGAGATCCAGGTCTTCGACGAGACCCCGCGCTTCACCGCCTACCTCGTCGACGGCGACGGACCCGACGGGATAGCCGTCGTCCAGCCCTACCTCCGCAAGAGCCGCGGCATGGAATCGCCGGTGTTCGTGCTGCGCGGGGGCAGCCGCGAGGTGGTCCGCCAGGCGGACCGCGACGGCGGGGACGGCGACCACGGACTCTTCGAGATCTACCGCGAGGAGTTCGAGAGCGTCTGGGCCGACTCCCGCCCGGTCTCCTGAGCCGGCCCGGGCACCGGCGGCCCGGGGCGTTGTCAGTGGTGCGTGCGAGAGTGGTCGCAGCACGGGGGAGGTACCACCGAACGGAGGCCGCATGAGCTGGCATCAGGAGCTGCTGGTCAGCTTCGACCTGGAGACCACGGGCACCGACATCGAGCACGACCGCATCGTCACGGCCGCGCTGCTCCGCCTGGAGGGGGACGGCACGGTCGCCGGACGGCAGTCCTGGCTGCTCGATCCCGGCGTGCCGATTCCGGACGAAGCCGCGGAAATCCACGGCATATCGACCGCCCACGTCCAAGCGCACGGCCGCCCGCCGGCCAGTGCCATAGAGGAGATCACCGAGGCGCTGGCCGAGGCCTTCCGCGCGGACATCCCGCTGGTGGTGATGAACGCCCGCTACGACCTCTCGCTCCTCGACCGCGAGTGCCGCCGCCACGGCCTGCCGACGCTGACCGAGCGCCTGGGCCACCCGCCCGCCCCGGTCATCGACCCGCTCGTGCTGGACAAGCACGTGGACCGCTACCGCAAGGGCCGCCGCGCACTCCAGGCGCTCTGCGGGCACTACGGCGTGCCCCTGGACGGTGCGCACGAGGCGGGCGCCGACGCGGCGGCCGCGGCCGGGGTCGCCCGCCGCATAGGCGAGAAGTATCCGGCCGTCGCCCTGCCGTCCCCGCGCGATCTGCACACCCTCCAGGAGCAGGCCGCGGCGGAGCAGGCCGCCTCGTTCCAGGCGTATCTGCGCCGCTCCGGCAACCCCGAGGCGATAGTCGAGCCGGCCTGGCCGCTGATCCCGTATCAGCGCTGAGGGGCGCGGCCCCTCCAGGCCGGCCGGCTGCGGCGCGCGGTCAGAACGGGTACCACCGCACCGCGGTGTCCTTCTCGCGCAGTGAGGCGATCCGGCGCCGGAATTCCTTGAGCGCCGCCGGGTTCCCGGGCGCGTGCTGGGAGACCCAGGCGCAGCTCGCCGTCTCCCGGGAGCCGCGCAGGACGGAGCATCCCTCCCAGTCCCGGACGTCCCAGCCGTAGACCGACACGAAGGTGTCGTAGGCGTCCGCGCCCAGCCCGTAGCGGTCCCGGCTCAGCGCCATCACCACCAGGTCGTGCTCGCGCAGGTCCGAGGAGAAGGTCTCCAGGTCGACCAGCACCGGCCCCTCGGGCCCGACATGGACGTTGCGGGTCAGCGCGTCGCCGTGGATCGGCCCGCGCGGCAGATGCGGCTCCAGCGCCGTGGCGGCCAGTGCGAACGCGTCCCGGCGCCCGCGCAGATACTCCGCGTCCGCCGGCGACACGGCATCGCCGGCCAGCCGCAGCCAGCGCTCCACACCGTCCAGCAGCTCGCGCCGGGGGAGCGCGAACGGCGGCTCGGGCAGCGCGTGGACGAGCTTCAGCAGCGCCGCGAGGTCCTGTGGCCCGGCCGGCCGGGCGGCCTCCGGGAGCTGCTGCCAGTACGTCACGGGGTGCCCGTCGACGAGCCGGGCGACCGGCTCCGCGGCCCGCACCGCCGGCACCCCCTCGGCCGCCAGCCACTGCGCCACGGCCAGTTCGCGCTCGGCGCGCTCCAGCAACTCCGGGCTGCGCCCCACCCGTACGACCGGGCCGTGTCCGCCGAGGGCGAAGACGGCGTTCTCGCCGAGCGCGAGGAGCCGGGCGTCGGCCGCCGCCTCGGCGTGCCCGGCCGCGGCCAGCACGTCGCGAGCGCGCGCCTCGGTGAAGGCGGGGCTGGTGTTGGTCATCGAGTGCCTCCTGCGATGCGTTCTCCCGCCCAGTCTCCCAGGTGCCCGGATCCGCCGAGGGGCGCCTCCACCCTTCACCGGAACTGCGCTGCCGGCCGGCGCAGTTGACCCCCGTCGCGGCCCGGGGTGGCGACTTTTCGTTGTTGCACGATACGTATCGTCTCGCTTAATGTCCTGGGCATGCCTCAGCACCCCCTGCGCATCGCCATGTTCGGCACCCCGGCACACGGGCACATCCAGCCGAACCTCGACGTCATCCGCGAACTGGTCGACCGCGGCTACCGCGTCACCTACGCCGTACCGGCCGCCTTCGCCGACCTGGTCGCCACCACCGGGGCGGAACCCCGCCTGTGGACCTCCGTCCTGCCCACCGACGAGAACCCGGAGGTCTTCGGCACCGAACCCCTCGACCACCTCGAACCGTTCCTCGACGACGCCGTCCAGGCACTGCCGCAGCTCGCCGCGGCCTACGAGGGCGACACCCCCGACCTCGTCCTCCACGACAGCGCCTCGTTCCCGGCCCCGCTGCTCGCCCACCGGTGGCAGGTCCCCGCCATCCAGCTGACCCCGCACATCGTCGCCTGGGGTGACTACGAGGAGGGGGGCGGCAAGGCGATGCGGGAGGAGCTGCTCCGCTCCGAGCGCGGCCGCGCGTACTACGCGCGCTTCCGGGCCTGGCTGGACGAGCACGACATGACGAGCGTCGCCGAACCCGACTTCCTGGCCGCCCGGCCCGCTCGCGCCCTGGTCCTGATCCCGCGGGCCATGCAGCCGAACGCCGACCGGGTCGACCCCTCGGTCTTCACCTTCGTCGGCACCTGCCAGGGCGACCGCTCCGCACAGGGCGACTGGCGGCGCCCGGCCGCGCTCGCGCCGGACGTCAAGGTGCTCCTGGTCTCCCTGGGGTCGGTGTTCACCGACGCGCCGGACGTCTACCGCGCCGCCGTCGAGGCGTTCGGCGGGCGGCCGGACTGGCATGTGGTGCTGCAGATCGGGAAGTTCACCGACCCGGCGGTGCTCGGCGAGGTGCCGGACAACGTCGAGGTGCACACCTGGGTCCCGCAGCAGGCGGTCCTCCGGCAGGCGGACGCGTTCGTCACCCATGCCGGGATGGGCGGCAGTCAGGAGGGCCTGGCGCACGGGGTGCCCATGGTGTGCGTACCGCAGGCCGCCGACCAGTTCATGAACGCGGGCACGCTGGAATCCCTGGGGGTCGCCCGGCAGTTGCCGAAGGGGGAGGTGACCGGCGAGGCGCTGGGGGAGGCGGTGCGCGGATTGCTGGACGATCCGGAGGTGGCCGAGACGCTCCGCCGGATCCGCGCGGAGATGGAGGGCGAGGGTGGCAGCCGGCTGGCCGCGGACCTCATCGAGGCTCAACTTCCGGTGCGGTAACCGCCAATATGTCCTCTGTGTGGCGTGGGACTGGGGCAGTAGGGCAGTTGAATATGAAAATGAGGCGTCAACTATTCCCCGGCATTGCGGGAATGTAAACGCAGGTCGAGCGGCGCTTTGTCAACTTGGCTGATTACTTTGACCGGTTCTCAACCCTTTTTACATTTCTGCAAGGTTGTTGTGTATCTCACAAGACCCGGCTCCGCTTGAATTGCCCCCGTCAATCCGACAGGGTTTCGAACCAGCCCGGCGGAGCTCTTTCGCTCCCCCCGGGCTGTTCGTAACGCTTCCCCCCACACCACGAACGAGGAGAACCCTCGCATGGCACATAAGCGTTCCAGCAAGAAGCGGCTCATCACGGCGATATCCGCCGCAGTGGCTGCCACTGGGATCGCCGCCGTCACCGCGGTCACCGCGGGCGCGTCGCCCGCCGCCGAGGGCAAGGTCTACGGTGCCGAAGCCAAGGGCGCCGTCAAGGGCAGCTACATCGTGCTGCTGAAGAAGTCCGCCTCGATCCACGCCGCCGAGAGCGGCAACCTCGCCTCCAAGTACGGCGGCAAGGTCAAGCGGACCTTCACCTCCGCCATCGACGGCTTCTCGACCACCGGGATGTCCGACGAGGACGCCAAGCGCCTCGCCGCCGACCCGGCCGTCGACAAGGTCGTCCAGAACCACACGTTCCGTGCCAACGCCACCCAGGCCAACCCGCCGTCGTGGGGCCTGGACCGCATCGACCAGGCCGACACCAAGGGTGACGGCAAGTACACCTACCCGGACAGCGCGGGCGAGGGCGTCACCGCCTACGTCATCGACACCGGTATCCACATCAGCCACAAGGACTTCGGCGGTCGCGCGTCGTACGGCTTCAACGCCATCGACAACAGCGACAAGGCTGAGGACGACAACGGCCACGGCACCCACGTCGCCGGCACCATCGGCGGCACCGCCCACGGCGTGGCCAAGAAGGTCAAGCTGGTCGCCGTCAAGGTCCTCGACGGTCAGGGCTCCGGCTCGACCGAGCAGGTCGTCGCGGGCATCGACTGGGTCACCAAGAACCACAAGGGTCCCTCGGTCGCCAATATGTCGCTCGGCGGCGGCGCCGACGAGGCGCTCGACGCGGCCGTGAAGAAGGCCATCGACTCCGGTGTCACCTTCGGTGTCGCGGCGGGCAACGAGTCCGTGGACGCGGGCCAGAGCTCCCCGGCGCGCGTGAAGGAGGCCATCACCGTGGCCTCCAGCACCAAGGACGACCAGCAGTCCGACTTCTCCAACTACGGCAGCGTCGTCGACCTCTACGCTCCCGGCTCCGACATCACCTCGGACTGGAACACCAGCGACGACGCCACCAAGACCATCTCCGGTACGTCGATGGCGACCCCCCACGTCGTGGGTGCCGCCGCGGTCTACCTGGCCGACCACAAGGACGCCAAGCCGGCCGACGTGGAGAAGGCTCTGGTCGACGGTGCCACGCCCGACAAGATCAGCAACCCGGGCCAGGGCACGCCCAACAAGCTGCTGAAGATCGTGAAGTAACCGACCGGAACACTCGGTCTCGCACGCCGGTCGTCGCGCTCACCCCCATGGGGCGCGGCGGCCGGCGTCGCCGTGTTTCCGGGGTGTCGGTGTGCCCTGGCCCCTCGCGCCAACGGGCCTTCCGCCACGCCAACGGCCATGCCTTCGCGTCAACACGCCTTCCCTCGGGTCGAGTTATCCACAGGAGGCTTCCTCCGAAACCGTGGACCGCCGAGCGTGGCTACCGTCAACGACATGCACGGAGTCACGCCGTTCCTCGGCATCAGCACCATCGTCTACGCAGTCATCGGAGTGTGCTGCGCCATCGTCGGCGCGGTCCGCACGACACGGGGGAGCCTGCCATGCACACCGTCACCGTCATCGTCCCGGCCCACAACGAAGAGGACGGCCTGCCGGCCACGTTGGAATCCCTGGCCCGGCAAACGGTCCCACCAAACCGCATCCTGGTCGTCGACGACGCCTCGACCGACCGCACGGGCGAGGTAGCCGCCGCACACGGCGTCACGGTGCTCCGCCCGCCGAGCAACCTCGGCAGCAAGGCCAAGGCACAGAACTACGCGCTCCCGCGGTGCACCACCGACCTCGTCCTGGCCGTCGACGCCGACACCGTCCTCGCCCCCGACTACATCGAGCGCATCCTCCCGGTCTTCGACGACCCCGGTGTCGCGATCGCCGCGGGCATGGTCCGCACCCGCCACACCCGCACGGTCTGGGAGCGCGGCCGCTCCACGGAGTATCTCTTCGGGTTCCACTTCCACCGGCCCATCCAGGCGCTCGCCAACAGCCCCATGGTGTGCTCGGGTTGCTGCTCGGTCTTCCGGCGCGACGCACTGATGGCCTTCGGCGGATTCCCCGAGCGGACCATCGTCGAGGACATGGACTACACCTGGTCCCAGCAGATCGCCGGCCGCCGCGCGGTCTACGTCTCCGACGCGGTAGCCCTCGCCGCCGACCCGGAGAACCTCACCTACTTCCGCAAACAGGTCAAACGCTGGATGGCCGGCTTCTGCCAGAACGTCCGGCTGCACGCCGGCCCGCTGATCCTCCGCAAACCCCTGCTCGCGGTATGGGTGGTGCTCGCCCTCGTGGAGATCCTCACCGCACCCCTGTGGTGGGCCACCCCCTTCGTGGCGACCATGGCGACCGGCGCCTCACCACCGACCGCCCTCGCCTGGTGGGCCGGAGTCGACATCGCCCTGACGGTGCCGGTACTGGCGTACGCCGCCCGTCGCCGCAGACTCCCGCTGGCGGGCGTGCTGGTCGACATCCCCTTCGCCTACGTCACCAAGGCCGTCAACGTCGTCTATGCCTGGCGGGCCCTGTTCGTCGAACTCCTGCTGGTTCCCCTGCACTTGTCGCGGGGCCTCACGGTCTACGAGAAGGGGCGCGCGGACGCGCCCGTGGGGAGGAAGGTGCCCGTGGCGACGTAGTCGGGCCCGCTGCGGAGGGGCGATTTGCCGACCGCGGGGGCGCTACCCCGTCGGGATGCTCCTTCGGGATGCCTGTTCGGGCCGCCCGTGCTCAGGCCGTGAGGGCCGCCATGTCGCCTCGGGTGCAGGCCCTCGCCGCCTGGTCGTAGCGCCGTAGGAGCAGGCGGGCCAGTTCGGGGGCGTCGCCGAGCACCGGGGCGAGGATGTCGGCGCGCGCCTCGCGGGCGCCGGCGGCGATCCGGTCCGGCAGGAAGCCCGGCGCGATGACATACGGGGCGACGGCCACCCGCTTGACGCCGTCGGCCCGCAGGGCCCGTACGGCGTCGGCCGTGCGGGGAAGAGAAGCGGAGGCGAACGCAGGTCGCACGGCACACCATTGAGCGGTGCGCCGCCACTCCCGCGCGATTTCAGCGATCACTGCGATCGCCTCCGGGTCTGAGGAGCCCGCCGAGGCCAGGACGACCCCGGTCGAGCGGTGATCGGCGGGCCGCAGCCCGGCCTCCTCCAGCCGGCGCTCCAACGCACCGGTCAGGAGGAACGAGGGGCCGAGCACCTCGGCCTGATGGACGGTCAACAGGGGCAGCCGTGCGGCGGCCCCCCGCAGCACCGCAGGAATGTCGGACTTCGCGTGGAAGGCGCGAGTGAGGAGGAGCGGAAGCGCCACCACGTTCCGTATGCCGTCCGCCGCCAGGCGTTCCAACACCCGGGGCACCTGGGGCGCGTTGAAGTCGAGATAGCCGACCTCCACCCGCAGCCCCGGACGCAGCAGCCGGACCCGCGCACACAGCGCGGAGACGGTCGCGGCGTGCCGAGGGTCGCGGCTGCCGTGGGCGATGACGAGGAGCGTGGGGCGTGTGTCCATGGGGTCAGCTCTTGACGAGGAGGCCGCGGCTGCGCAGCACCCGGCGTTCGATCGGGGCGAAGATCAGCAGCTCGATGCCGATACCGACGATCAGGATCAGCAGGATCGCGGACAACACCCAGGACATGTCCTGGAGTTCGCGGCCCTGTTCCAGGAGTTGGCCCAGGCCGGTGCCGAGATCGGGGGCGCTGACGATGAGTTCGGCGGCCATCAGGGACCGCCAGGAGAACGCCCAGCCCTGCTTGAGCCCGGCGAGATAGCCGGGCAGCGCGGCGGGGAGCAGCACATGGCGGACGCCGGCCAGGCCGGTCGCGCCGATGGTGCGGCCGGCACGGAGATAGAGGGGGGATATCTGGTCGACACCGGACACCAGCCCGTTGGCGATGGAGGGGACGGCGCCGAGCAGCACCACCGCGTAGATGGTGGCGTCGCTCAGCCCGAACCAGATGATCGCCGCCGGGACCCACGCCACCGACGGGAGGGACTGAAGTCCGCTCAGGATCGGCCCGATCGCGGACCGGATGGGCTTGATACGGGCCACGATCAGCCCGAGCACAGTGCCGAGGACGACGGATGCCAGGAAGCCGAGGGCGCCACGGGAGACGCTGGTCCACACGAAGCTCAGCAGGGTGCCTTCGAGCCACTTCTGCTGGAGCGAGCGGAAGACGTCGAGCGGGCTCGGCAGCAGGTAGTGCGGCTTGAGCTGGAAGTGGTAGGCGAGCTGCCACAGCCCCAGCACCAGCACGATCGCGATGAGGGGAGGGACCGCCTTTGACAGCACGGTACGCAGCCACGGCTGCCGGGAGACCACGGTGGAGTCCAGGGCGTCGAGCCCGGCCTCCAGACCGGCGAGGTCGCCGGCGGTGGTGGGGGATTGCGCGGGGGACGATGCGGGAGTTGGAACGTCGGTCGCCGTTCCGGCGGTGGCCCCGGTGGTGCGCTCGGCGTCCGCCGCACCCGTGGCACCGCCCGTTGAGCCTCCAGCGGAGTCGCCCGAGGAGCCGCCCGTGCTGCCGGCGCCGTCCGCCGAGTCGCCCGTCGTATCGGTGGCCGGGGCGGCGGTCGAGTCGGCGGACGGTCCGGTGGAAGCGTGGCCGGACTGTTCCGTGGTGGACGAGGTGCTGGTCTCAGTGCTGGCCATGGCGGCGGATCTCCCCACGGAGCTGTTCGGTGATCTCGATGGACAGGTCGGCGACCGCGGAGTCCTCGATGCGGCGCGGCTGGGGGATGTCCACCCGCCACTCCCTGGCGACCCGGCCGGGGCGGGAGGAGAGCAGCACGACCCGCTCCCCGAGCCGCACCGCCTCGCGGACGTTGTGGGTGACGAAGAGGACCGACACGTTCGTCTCGTGCCAGATCCGGGTCAGCTCGTCGTGCAGCACATCGCGCGTGATCGCGTCGAGCGCGGCGAACGGCTCGTCCATCAGCAGCAGTTGGCTGTCCTGGGCGAGCGCACGGGCCATCGCCACCCGCTGGCGCATGCCGCCGGACAGCTCGTGCACCCGCTTGCCGTACGCGCCCTTGAGGCGGACGAGTTCCAGCAGCCGTTCGGCCTCGTCGCGGCGCTCCGCGCGCGGCGCCCCGCGCAGCCGCAGCGCCAGTTCGATGTTGCGGCCCGCGGTCAGCCACGGGAACAGCGCGTGCTCCTGGAACATCAGCGCCGGCCGGCCGCCGGGCGTCTCGATGGTGCCGGCGGACGGCTCGTCCAGACCGGCCACGAGGCCAAGGAGGGTGGACTTGCCGCACCCGGAGGCCCCCAGAAGGCAGACGAACTCGCCGGGGGCGACGTCGATGCTGATGTCGTCCAGCACCTGCGGTGCGCCGGCGCGGCCGAACGACTTCGAGACATGGTGGATACGAGCGGCGTACGGACCGGCGGTGCCGGCGTCCACCGGGGCGGGCTTGGTGAGCGTGCTGGTCGTCATCGGTGTCACCTCCTGGGAGATCGGGGGACCGGGGTCAGTTGCCGCCGAGGCCGGCGTCGTCGACCGGTGGCTTGCCCTCGGACTTGAGCACCTTGTTCAGCAGGGTGAGGTCGTAGATGCCCTTGAGGTCGGGCTTCTTCAGCAGCCCCGCCTGGACGGCGTGGTCCGCCTCCTCCTGGAGCGTGGCGGCCAGCGGGTCGTCGGTGACGTCGACGTTCTTGAACGCCGGGTCGATGACGTCGTCCGGGAGGGCCTTACCGGTGATCGCCGGGTCGGCCAGCTTGTCGTTGAGCGCCTTGACCGCCTCGGCGGGATGCGTACGGATCCAGGCGTTGGTCGCCACCGAGGCACGCAGCACCGCCTCCACGGCCTTGGGGTGCTCCTTGAGGAAGCGCTGCGAGACGATCATGTTGGTGATGACGAACTTGCCGTCCTTCCACAGCTTCTTCTCGTCCAGCAGCGCCTTGCCGCCCGCGGCGACCAGCTTGGACGCGGTGGGTTCGGGGACCCAGGCGCCGTCGATGGTGCCCTGTTGGAAGGCGGTGGGGGTCACCTTGTTGTCGGTGCGCTGGACGGTGACGTCACCCTTGCCGGAGGTGGCGTCGACCGTGTAGCCCTTCTGGGAGAGGAAGTTCAGCAGGGCGACGTCCTGGGTGTTGCCCAGCTGCGGGGTGGCGATCGTCTTGCCCTTGAGGTCGTCCAGGCCCGTGATCTTCTTGGGGTTGACGATCAGCGAGACCCCGCCGGAGGCCGAACCGGCAATGATCTTCAGGCTCTTGCCGTGCGACTTCACATAGCCGTTGATCGCGGGGGAGGGGCCGATCCAACCGATGTCGATGGCACCGGAGTTGAGCGCCTCGATCTCGGCGGGGCCGGCGTTGAAGACCGAGGACTTCACCGCCGTGCCGCCCAGTTCCTTCTGGAACCGGCCCGTCTGGAGCCCGATCAGCGGTGTCGCGTGGGTGGTGTTGCCGAAGAACCCGATCCTGACCTCGTCGAGCCCGTCGACCTTCGGCCCCTTCGGGGTGACGGTGGCCGCGGTGTCCTTCTTGGCCTGGGAGCCGTAGCCGCAGGCCCCCAGCGCGACGGTCAGCAACGGGACGGTGGCGGCGGCCGCCAGGAGGCGATGACGAACGGCAGACACGGCAGGTGTTCCTCTCGGAAGGCCGGGGGAGCGCGCGCCTGTCTACGGCGCGCCCGGCGCGATGGT
This sequence comes from Streptomyces sp. NPDC093097, assembly GCF_044754325.1. Classification (NCBI taxonomy): domain Bacteria; kingdom Bacillati; phylum Actinomycetota; class Actinomycetes; order Kitasatosporales; family Streptomycetaceae; genus Streptomyces; species Streptomyces sp. NPDC093097. The sequence continues at coordinate 151,918 of NZ_JBIVOW010000016.1, read as the reverse complement.
GGATCGTCGGAAGGAGGACATGGGGGGCACGGAGGCGGGCATGGTCAGCACGCACATCGGCCGACTCCGCCCTGGCCGCTGCCCAGTGCGCCGCTGCCGACGCGGCCGCCCTCCTTGGCGAAGGTCGAGAAGACGTCCCTGAGCATGATCAGAAGTCCCATCCCTCGTCGTCCGTCGCAGCCTCCGCCACGGGGGCCGCCCCCTCCGCGAACGCGGTGCCGGCCATGCCCGCGGTCAGCGTGGTGCCGTCCGCCGGGTCGATCAGCAGGAAGGAGCCGGTGCGCCGGGAGTCCGCGTAGGCGTCCAGCGCCAGCGGTTCGGCGGTGCGGACGCGGATGCGGCCGATGTCGTTGGCGGCCAGCCCGTCCGGGACCGGGTGCTGGGAGAGGTCGTCCAGGGCCAGTCGGGACGGGATCTCCTTGACGATCGCCTTGACGGTACGGGTGGTGTGCTTGAGCAGCACCCGCTGTCCGACGGTCAGCGGCCGGTCGGCGACATGGCAGACGGTGGCCTCGACGTCCTGGGTGGTCGACGGCGCCGCGGCGGCCGGGACGATCAGGTCGCCGCGGGAGACGTCGACGTCGTCGGCGAGCCGCAGGGTCACCGACTGCGGTGCCCAGGCGACGTCCACGCTCTGGCCGAGCGCGTCGATCCCCTCGACGGTGCTCCGCCGGCCGGACGGCAGCACGGTGACGGCGTCGCCGACGCGCAGCACACCGGAGACGATCTGGCCCGCGTAGCCGCGGTAGTCGGGGTGTTCGGCGGTCTGCGGGCGGATGACGTACTGGACCGGGAAACGGGCCGGGTCCTGTGACGGATCGGCGACCACCGGCACGGTCTCCAGGTGCTCCAGCACCGTCGGGCCGCCGTACCAGTCCATGGCGGCCGACGGCGTCACGACGTTGTCCCCGGCCAGCGCCGAGATCGGAATGGCGGTGATCTCCGGCACCCCGAGCGAGCCGGCGTAGGCGGTGAACTCCTCGGCGATGGCGGCGAAGACGGACTCCTGGTAGTCGACCAGGTCCATCTTGTTGACGGCCAGGACGACATGCGGAACCCGCAGCAGGGCGGCGACCGCGGCGTGCCGGCGGGTCTGCTCGACCACGCCGTTGCGCGCGTCGACCAGGACGACGGCCAGCTCCGCGGTGGACGCGCCGGTCACCATGTTCCGGGTGTACTGCACATGCCCGGGGGTGTCGGCGAGGATGAAGCGGCGCCGCGGGGTGGCGAAGTAGCGGTAGGCGACGTCGATGGTGATGCCCTGCTCGCGCTCGGCGCGCAGCCCGTCCGTCAGCAGCGCCAGGTCCGGCGCGTCCTTCCCGCGGCTGCGGGAGGCGTGTTCGACGGCCTCCAACTGGTCGGCGAGGACCGACTTGGAGTCGTGCAGCAGCCGGCCGACCAGGGTCGACTTGCCGTCGTCCACGGAACCGGCGGTGGCGAAGCGCAGCAGCGAGGTGGCGCCCGAGTCCAAGGCCCCGTCCACGGGGGCGGTGTTGGTCGTGCTCATGGTTAGAAGTACCCCTCGCGCTTGCGGTCCTCCATGGCGGCTTCCGACAGCTTGTCGTCGGCCCGGGTCGCGCCCCGCTCGGTGAGCCGGGACACGGCGATCTCCGCGATGACGGCCTCGATGGTGTCCGCGTCCGACTCGACGGCACCGGTGCAGGACATGTCGCCGACGGTGCGGTAGCGCACCTGCCGGAGCTCGACCCGCTCGCCGTCCTTCGGGCCGCCCCACTCACCGGGCGCCAGCCACATACCGCTACGGGCGAAGACCTCCCGCTCATGGGCGTAGTAGATCGCGGGCAGTTCGATCTTCTCGCGGGCGATGTACTGCCAGACGTCCAGCTCGGTCCAGTTGGACAGCGGGAAGACCCGGACATGCTCGCCCGGCGAGTGCCGGCCGTTGTAGAGCTGCCACAGCTCGGGCCGCTGCCGGCGCGGGTCCCAGCCGCCGAACTCGTCGCGCAGCGAGAACACCCGCTCCTTGGCGCGCGCCTTCTCCTCGTCCCGGCGGCCGCCGCCGAAGACCGCGTCACAGCGGTTCTTCTCGATGGCGTCCAGCAGCGGCACGGTCTGCAGCGGGTTGCGGGTGCCGTCCGGGCGCTCGCGCAGCTCACCGCGGTCGATGAAGTCCTGTACGGAGGCGACGTGCAGCCGCAGGCCGTGCCGGGCCACGGTGCGGTCGCGGTAGTCGATCACCTCGGGGAAGTTGTGCCCGGTGTCGACGTGCAGCAGCGCGAACGGCACCGGCGCCGGCGCGAACGCCTTCAGCGCCAGGTGCAGCATGACGATGGAGTCCTTGCCGCCAGAGAAAAGGATCACCGGCCGCTCGAACTCGCCCGCCACCTCGCGGAAGATGTGCACCGCCTCGGACTCCAACGCGTCCAGGTGCGACAGCGCGTAGGGGTTGTCCAGTTCCCCGGGAACGGAAGCCACGGTGGTCACGCCAGCCCCCTCTCGACGAGCAGCGCGTGCAGCGCCGCCGCGGACTCCTGGACGGTCTGGGTGTGCGACTCGATCCGCAGATCCGGCGTCGCGGGCTCCTCGTACGGGTCGTCCACGCCGGTCAGCCCGGAGATCTCGCCGGCCGCCTGCTTGGCGTACAGGCCCTTCACATCCCGCTCCGAGCAGACCTCGACCGGAGTGGCGACGTGCACCTCCAGGTATGCGGTGCCCTCGCTCTGGTGGCGCCTGCGCACCGCCTCTCGGCTGTCCGCGTACGGGGCGATCACCGGGACCAGGGCCTTCACGCCGTTGCCGGCCAGCAGTTCGGCGACGAAGCCGATCCGCTGGACGTTGGTGTGCCGGTCCTCGCGGCTGAAGCCGAGGCCCGCGGAGAGGAACTCGCGGATCTCGTCGCCGTCGAGCACCTCGACGCGGTGGCCCTCGCCGCGCAGCCGGCCGGCCAGCTCGTGCGCGAGGGTCGTCTTGCCCGCGCTCGGCAGACCGGTCAGCCAGATCGTGGCGCCCGTCATCTGTATCTCCTGAATATCCGCCATCAGTGCAGTCCGCACTCGGTCTTGTTGGTGCCGGCCCAGCGGCCGGCCCGCGCGTCCTCGCCCGCCAGTACCCGGCGGGTGCAGGGGGCGCAGCCGACGGAGGCGTAGCCGTCCGTCAGCAGCGGGTTGGTGAGCACGCCGTGCTCGGCGACATAGGCGTCCACATCGGCCTGGGTCCAGCGGGCGATCGGCGAGATCTTGACCTTCCGCCGACGAGCATCCCACCCCACCACCGGAGTGGCCGCGCGGGTCGGCGACTCGTCCCGGCGCAGCCCGGTGGCCCAGGCGTCGTAGCCGGCCAGCCCCGCTTCGAGCGGTTTGACCTTGCGCAGCGCGCAGCACAGGTCCGGATCGCGGTCGTGCAGCCTTGGCCCGTAGGCGGCGTCCTGCTCGGCCACCGTCTGAAGGGGCGTCAACGTCAGGACATTGACATCCAGCACTTCCGCCACCGCGTCCCGCGTGCCCAGGGTCTCCGGGAAGTGGTACCCGGTGTCCAGGAACACCACGTCCACGCCGGGGAACACCCGGGACGCCAGGTGCGCCACCACCGCGTCCTCCATCGAGGACGTCACGCAGAAGCGGCTCCCGAAGGTCTCCGCGGCCCACCGGAGGATCTCCGGCGCGGGCGCGTCCTCCAGGTCGCGGCCCGCCTGCTCGGCGAGTTGCGCGAGGTCGGTGGCGGTCACGGTGCACCCCCGTCGAAAGCGGCAGCGGAAGGCGTGGCGGAGGAGGGCCCGGACGCCGCGGTGCCCGGGGCCAGCAGGCCCAGGAACTTCAGCCGGAAGGCGCGGCTGCACGCCCGGCACTCCCAGGCACCGTGGCCCTCCTCGGAGGGAAAGAGGTCCTCGTCCCCGCAGTACGGGCAGTAGAACGGTGCGGCGCGTTCGCTCACGAGGCCTCCCCGGTCGGCGCGGTGCGGTTCACGGTCGTGGTGCGGTTCACTTCAACGCACCTTCTTCGGCGCGCGCCGCCCAGGTGGCGAACCGCTCGCCCGCCTCGCGCTGCTCCTGGAAGTTGCGCAGCACCCGCTCGACGTAGTCGGGCAGCTCCTCGGAGGTCACCTTCAGTCCGCGGACCTTGCGGCCGAAGCCGGACTCCAGACCCAGTGCGCCACCGAGGTGCACCTGGTAGCCCTCGACCTGGTTGCCGTCCTCGTCCAGCATCAGCTGGCCCTTGAGACCGATGTCCGCGACCTGGATGCGGGCGCAGGCGTTGGGGCAGCCGTTGATGTTGATGGTGATCGGCTCCTGGAAGTCCGGCATCCGGCGCTCCAGTTCGTCGATGAGCCGGGCGCCCCGCCCCTTGGTCTCGACGATGGCGAGCTTGCAGAACTCGATCCCGGTGCAGGCCATGGTGCCGCGCCGGAACGGGGACGGTGTGACCCGCAGGTCGAGCGCCTCCAGGCCGGCGATCAGCGAGTCGAGCCGGGACGCCTCGACGTCCAGGATGAGCAGCTTCTGCTCGGCGGTGGTGCGCACCCGGCCCGAGCCGTGCTCCTCGGCCAGCCCTGCGATCTTGGTGAGGGTGGCGCCGTCGACCCGGCCGACGCGGGGGGCGAAGCCCACGTAGTGAAGGCCGTCCTTCTGCCGGTGCACGCCGATGTGGTCGCGCCACTGCTGGGCGGGCTGCGCGGGGGCCGGGCCGTCGGCCAGCTTCCGCTTGAGGTACTCGTCCTCCAGCACCTGGCGGAACTTCTCCGCGCCCCAGTCGGCGACCAGGAACTTCAGCCGGGCGCGGTTGCGCAGCCGCCGGTAGCCGTAGTCGCGGAAGACGCTGATGACGCCCTCGACGACCTCCGCCGCCTCTTCCTGGGAGACCCAGGCGCCCAGCCGCACACCGAGCTTGGGGTTGGTGGACAGTCCGCCGCCGACCCATACGTCGAAGCCCGGGCCGTGCTCGGGGTGTTCGACGCCGACCAGGGCCACGTCGTTGATCTCGTGCGCGACGTCCAGCAGCGGGGAGCCGGAGATCGCGGTCTTGAACTTGCGCGGCAGGTTGGAGAATTGGGGGTTGCCGACGATCCGGCGCTGGACCTCCTCGATGACCGGGGTGCCGTCGACGATCTCGTCCTCGGCGATACCGGCGACCGGCGAGCCGAGCACGGCCCGCGGGGTGTCACCGCACGCCTCGGTGGTGGACAGGCCGACGGCCTCCAGCCGCCGCCAGATCTCCGGCACGTCCTCGATGCGGATCCAGTGGTACTGGATGTTCTGCCGGTCGGTCAGGTCCGCGGTGCCGCGGGCGAACTCCTGCGAGATCTCGCCGATCACCCGCAGCTGCTCGGTGGTGAGCCGGCCGCCGTCGATCCGGACCCGCATCATGAAGAACTCGTCGTCCAGCTCCTCCGGCTCCAGGATCGCGGTCTTGCCGCCGTCGATCCCGGGCTTGCGCTGGGTGTAGAGGCCCCACCAGCGCATCCGGCCCCGCAGGTCGTTGGGGTCGATGGAGTCGAAACCGGCCTTGGCGTAGATCGTCTCAATGCGTGTCCGCACATTGAGACCGTCGTCATCCTTCTTGAACTGCTCGTTGCCGTTGAGGGGCGTGAAGTGTCCAGCGGCCCACTGGCCCTCGCCGCGGTGGCGGCCGGCCTTGCGGCGGGGCGTGGCGGTGGGGAGGTCCGGGTTGGCGGCCATGGGTTACGTCCTTCTGGGCGGCTCAAAGGGGCTGCGGACGGGCGCGACGTACCCCTGATGACCTGCGCGGACACACCGAATCGCGGCACGCGGCAGCGCGTCGTCGGTGAACTGGGGTCGGGGGCTGGGCGCGTCCGCGACGAGGGGGACGGCGTGCGAGGTGAAGATGCTGAGGGCTGTCCGGGAGCGCGGGGCGGGGCTCCTGCGCGTGCGGTGCGTCAGCCTGCCCGACAAATGGCGCTGGACATGCGGCCGAAGTCGACGTGCCGCCGACCCACCAAGGCAATTCCAGCTCGAGACATGACGGAAGCGTGGCACGCGGCTCTCGGGACAGTCCACCGTCATCCAGGATGCGGACGCATGCGTCCTGAATGGCGAGACGTTGTGGCCTCCGTCACGTGGTGGAGGGGTTTCGGCCCGGTGGTCGAGCCGGAACCCCTCCGGGGTCTTGCGGGGTCTTGCGGGGCGCGGCTCAGCCCGCGGTGGCCGGCGCCGGGCCCGCGCCGGGCCACGGTCCGGGGACCTCGGCGAGGGGCTCCTCGGTCACCGTGGTGTCGAACAGCCGGAAGCCGCGCCGCTCGTAGTTGGCCCGCGCGTGCGGCCCGTCGTCGCTACAGGTGTGCAGCCACACCCGCTTGGTCTCCGGCAGCCCCGGCCACCGCTCGGCCAGGTCCCAGGCCCGCGCCGCCCCGTGGCCGAGCAGATGCCCGCCGATCCGCCGGCCCCGGAAGGCCGGCAGCAGCCCGAAGTAGACGATCTCCACCGCCCCTTCGGACTGGGCCTGGAACTCGATGAACCCCGCGGGCGTACCGCGCTCGTACGCCACCCAGGTCTCGGTCCCCGGCTGCCCGAGGTGCTCGGCCCACTGCGCGTACGGCCACCCCAGCCGGTCGGTCCACAGCACGTCGCCGCCGACCGCCGTGTAGAGGAAGCGGCTGAATTCGGGCGAGGGCGTCTCGGCGCGGACGATCCGCACCCCCTGCTCCGCGGGCGGAGCCGCGGTGGGCGTGAGGTCGGCCGGCGAGGTCTGTTCCAGGTACCAGGTGGTGACGGAGTGGCTCATGCCGTCAGCACACCACACCGGGGGAAGGGGTCGGGCGCCGGTCCGGCGGGTGGGACGCCGTCCGGGCCGGGCCGGGCCGGGCCGCTACCAGGAGACGCCCGGCCAGTCCCCCTCCGGTACGAAGACCGCGTCCGTCAGCCGTCCGACCTGGTCCGGGTCCGGCGACCAGCAGTAGAGCATCACCTCGTCCGCCCCGACGGCCAGATGGCCGGCGATCGCCTCGCGGATCGCCGCCGGGGTGGTGAGCAGGCCGTTCACGATGTGGTCGGTGTAGGGGGAGGCGCCGTAGTACGCGCGCAGTTCGCGGCGGGCCCGGTCCACCACGGCGTCGGGGCCGAGGGCGACGTTCACCTGGGCCAGCAGCCGGGGCCGGCCGGGCCGCCCGGCGCGCTCCCAGGCGGCCTCCACCCCTCGGAACATCCCGTCCATCTGCTGATACGGCAGGGCCGCCCCGAGGAAGCCGTCGCCCCACCGGGCCACCCGTTCCGCCACGGCCGGTACGAACCCGCCGAACAGCACCTCCGGCCCGCCGGGCCGCGCCGGGGCGGGCCCGACCGGCCCGACGTCCGCGGACAGCGGCTCCCCGGCCCACAGCCGCCGCAGCGTGGCCAGCTGCCCGTCGAGCCGACGGCCCCGGGTGCGCAGGTCCACCCCCGCGGCCAGGTAGTCGTCGGCGCGCCCGCCGATGCCGATGCCGAGGGTGAACCGGCCGCCCGACAGCAGGTCGAGCGTGGCGGCCTGCTTGGCGAGCAGCGCGGTGCGGTGCAGCGGGGCCAGCAGCACCTCGGTCTGCAACCGCACCCGGGAGGTCACGCCCGCCAACGCGGCCAGGGCGACCAGTGGTTCGGGGTTGGCGTAGACGAGCCGGTCGAGCAGCGCGACGGTGGAGAAGGGGGCGGCGTCGGCGCGCCGCGCCCAGGTCAGCAGGTGTGCGGGGTCGCCGATGGGAAGGCCGAGACCTACGGACACGAGGATCCTCCAGAACGGCATGCCGAGGGCATGCGGGAACGCGAATGGTCGTGTCGCCCACTCGTCTGGTCCGGCGTCTGTCCGCGCGCCGTCCGCTCCCGTTTTGCGACGTCCATCTGGAGAGCTGTGTTCAGAGTGCGGCCACCCTAGAGGGGCGTCGTGCCCCCGCGCTCGGGATTTTCCGGCGGTAGGGGGTCGGTCTGCTCTCAGCCGTTCCCCTCGGGTGCCGTCCGGCGGGCCGCCAGCACCGCCGGCGCCGTGGAGTGCGGCAGCAGCTCCACCGGCCGCTCCGGCAGCCGGAGTTCGACCTCCACGCCGTCCGCGAAGCGGTACGGGCGGTGGGCCAGCACCCCCGCGAGATGGCGCCGCAGCCGGGACAGTTCGGCCCGGACCGTCACCGTCCGTCCGCCGTCGCCGAACACGTCCCGGGCCAGTTCCGCGGCGCTGCGCCCGCCGGGGTGCGCGGCCAGCAGGAACAGCAGCTCGGCGTGGCGCGGGGTCAGCGCGTGCGACCAACTGCCCGCGGGGCCGGCCACGGTCACCGTCGGTCCGCCCGGCGCGCCGAGGTCCACCACCACCCGGTGCGGGCCCGGCGCCGGCTCCGGACGGCCGATCCGGATCAGCCAGCCGCCCGGCAGCGGCTCCAGCGTGCACATCCCGTACCGGGGCAGCCACAGCGGCCCGGCCTCCGGGCCCTTGGGCAGCGCCACCCGGTCCGGCGGGGTCATCCCCGTCACCGCCGCCGTCCAGCCGTGCGGATCGACGGCCAGCGCCCGCCCGCCGATCCGGGCCAGCACCGGTGCCGCGCTGGACCGCAGACGCTCCAACGACGCCTGGTGCCGGGCCCGCAACTCGCCCTCGGCGAGCCGGGTCACCGCGGAGACCAGCGCCAGTGTCGTCGGATGGAAGGAGTGTGCCGGGCCGCTGAGGTCGACGACGCCCAACAGCCGCCCGTCGCGCGGATCGTGGAGCGGCGCCGCGGCGCACGTCCACTGGTGGTGGCTGCGCAGGAAGTGCTCGGCGGAGTGCACCAGCACCGGGGCGCGGGCCACCAGCGCGGTGCCGATCGCATTGGTGCCGACCGCCCCCTCCGTCCAGTCGGCCCCCTTGTCGAAGCCCAGCCGGTCGGCCATCCGCCGGATCGGTGCACTGCCCTCCCGCCACAGCACCCGGCCCTCGGCATCGGTGACCACCATGATCTGCTGCGCCGCGTCGGCGGTCGGCAGCAGCTGCCCGGCGAGCGCCGGCAGCACCGACGCCAGCTGGGACTTCCGCCGCCGGCATTCCAACTCGGCCACGGTCAGGTGGTGTTGGGGCAATCCCCGCTCCGGGTCCACCCCGCGGTCCAGCACCCGCCGCCAGGACTCACCGATCACCGTGCGGGGCGCGTCCCGGGGCGCGTCCGGCGGCAGGTCCCCGGTCAGCGCCGCCTCGTGGACCATGACCAGTCGCCGCGCGGTCTCCCGGCTGTCCTGGGCCGCGAGGACGGCGCTCTCGAACGGCCCCTCGGCGGGCCGGTCGCCGGTCCGCCCGCCGGCCCTCTCGATCGGTCTGTCGCTCACGCTGCTCCCCGTTGTGCCCATGCGTCCGGCGCGCTGCCCGGTTCGTGCCCATCGTGCCGCCAGCGACCGTTCGGGGAAGGGCCATTGACCAGATCCGCCGCAACGGAATGCAACCGTTGTGGCCTATGACGGCTCCAGGGAAATCTGGTGTCAGCGGCCGATGGCGTTCCTTCCCCACACCGTGAGGGCGAGGGGGGACTCCCCTCGGAGGTTTTGCCGGCCACCCGACGGAGAACCCGCCGGTGCGCGCCGGATGCGATCGGCCGCCCGCGTCGTCGGCACGGTGTGGGAGGGGGCTCGCATGGTCGCCGCCGCCCCGCGTGTCGTGGTGATCGGCACCTGCGAGGGAGGCCGGCTCACCCGGGCCGCCCGGCTGGCCCGACACTACGGCGTGCCCCGACTGTCCGCGGTCGACGTCCTGATCAGACGTCAGCCGTTGCCTGTCGCGGGCTATGTGATCGACGGTGCGCCGCAACTCCTCGACCGGGTCGCGCGCTTCGGCGGTCCGCTGCCCGCACCGGCCTTCGCCGACCTCGTGGTGCATCTGCGCGAGGCGGGGCAGGACGGCACGGACGACGCCCTGCGCGTGATCCGGTACTACGAGGCGCGCGGCGTCCTGGTCGGCTTCCGGCCGGACGTACCGGACGACGAGATCATCGTGGTCATCGACGCGGCGCTGCGCGGGCGCACCGCGCCGCAGCCGCCGCGGTGGCCCTGAAGACCGGGAACGGTGCCGAGTCGGCGCGGCACCGCTCCCCGCCCGGCGCGGCGGCGGTTATCCCCTGTCCGGTCCCCGGCCCGGAGCCGGTTTCCTGACGGCACCGCGGGGACACGGAGCCGCCGCCGCGCCCCCGGCGTACGAGGGGTGGGCGCGCCTGGGCCGGTCCGCCGGGGCGGCATGGGCCCGCGCCGCCCCGCCGGCCAGGCCCTACGCGCCCACCACCGGCCGCGCCCGCTCCACCACCGCCGCCAGATCCAGCGTGTGCGGCAGCGTCCCGAACGCCGCCCCCGCATCGCCGCCCAGTCGCGCCGCGCAGAACGCATCGGCCACCTCCGGCGGCGCGTACCGCACCAGCAGCGAGCCCTGGAGCACCAGCGCCAGCCGCTCGGCCAGCCGCCGGGCCCGTGCCTCGATGCCCTCCAGATCGGCGAGTTCGGTCAGCAGCCCGCGGATCGCCCGGTCCAGCCGGTGGTCCGCGCCCCGCGCGGCGCCGATCTCGGTCAAGTACGCGTTCAGCGCCTCCGGTTCGCGGCGCAGCGCCCGCAGCACGTCCAGCGCCTGCACATTGCCCGCGCCCTCCCAGATCGAGTTCAGCGGGGCCTCGCGCAGCAGCCGCGGCAGCCCCGACTCCTCCACATAGCCGTTGCCGCCCAGGCACTCCAGCGCCTCCGCCACCATCGGCGTGCACCGCTTGGTCACCCAGTACTTGGCCGCCGGCAGGGCCAGCCGCAAGAACGCCCGGTCCTGCGCGGTGCCGCCGTCGTAGGCCGCCGCCAGCCGCAGCGCCAGCGTGGTCGCCGCCTCCGACTCCAGCGCCAGATCGGCCAACACATTGCGCATCAGCGGCTGTTCGGCCAGTCGGCGCCCGAACGCCTCCCGGTACGCGGTGTGGTGCAGCGCCTGCGCCACCGCCTGCCGCATCACGGCCGCCGAGGCGGTGACGCAGTCCAGCCGGGTCGCCGCGACCATCTCGATGATCGTCGCCACTCCGCGCCCCTCCTCGCCGACCCGGCGCGCCCAGGTGTGCCCGTCGAACTCCACTTCCGCCGAGGCGTTGGAGCGGTTGCCGAGCTTGTCCTTGAGCCGCTGGAGGCGGAACGCGTTCCGGGTGCCGTCCGGCAGCACCCGCGGCAGCAGGAAGCACGTCAGCCCTCCGGGTGCCTGCGCCAGCACCAGGAACGCGTCCGACATCGGCGCCGAGCAGAACCACTTGTGGCCCGTCAGGACGTACTCCCCGGCCGCCGCCAGCGGCCGCGCTTCGGTGGTGTTCGCCCGCACATCGCTGCCGCCCTGCTTCTCCGTCATCGCCATCCCCGCCAGCGCGCCCGCCTTCCGCGCCACCGGCCGCAGCCCCGCCTCGTACACCCGCGAGGTCAGCAGCGGCTCCCACACCGCGGCGAGGTCCGGCTCGGCCCGCAGCGCCGGCACCGCCGCATGCGTCATCGACAGCGGACAGCCGTGCCCCGCCTCCGCCTGCGTCCACACCAGGAAGCCCGCGGCGCGCCGGACGTGCCCGTGCGGGCGCGACCAGGCATCGGTCAGCCCGGCCGACACCGCGTGGCCGAGCAGCCGGTGCCAGGCAGGGTGGAACTCCACCTCGTCGATGCGGTGGCCGTAGCGGTCGTGGGTGCGCAGCACCGGCGGATGCGCGTTGGCCTGTTCCCCCCAGTGCTGTGCCTGGGCCGAACCGGCCGCCTGTCCCAGCCGGACGAGTTCCTCCCGCGCGGTGTCGAGGTGGTCGTCGGCGACGTACCGGGCGACCCCTTCGGTGAGCGCCGGATCGGCGGTGAAGACGTCGTAGCCGGTCAGCGGCGGGGGCTGGTTCGTCACGCTATGAGTGGTAGCTGCCATGCCCGATACGGTAAGGAGGTGCCGCCGCCGAACGAACCGACCGAACCGCAGGAACCGTCCGAACCGGACGAGCCGACCGGACCGCACGACCCCAGGGGACCGGGCGAGCCGACCGGACCGCAGAGCGCGCCCGGGGGGCGCCTGACCCGCGCCCGGGCCCTGTACCGCAACGTCTCCACCCGCCGGCTCGCCTGGCTGCTGCTCAAGGACATCATCGACAGCTGCATGCGCTACCGCGTCACCGGCCTCGCCGCCGAGGCCGCGTTCTGGTGCCTGCTCTCGCTGCCCCCGCTGGTCCTGGGACTCCTCGGCGTCCTCGGCTACACCGAACCGTGGATCGGCCACGCGACCCTGGACCGCTTCCGCACCCATCTGCTGCGCGGCGCCGCCACCGTGCTCTCCCCGCGGGGCGTCGACGAGATCGCCCGCCCGCTGCTCCAGGACGTCTTCACCGGACGCCGCCCCGACGTCATCTCGCTGGGCTTCGCCCTCGCCCTGTGGTCCGGCTCCCGCGCCCTGAACGTCTTCGTCGACACCATCACGATCATGTACGGGCTCGACGGCCGCCGCGGCATCGTCAAGACCCGGCTGCTGTCCTTCGTGCTCTACGTCGCGGCCGTCGCGGCCGGTGCCATCGCCCTGCCGCTGATGATCGCCGGCCCCGACGTCGTCGTCAGCTGGCTTCCTGCCAGCGGGGACGTCATCCGCATCCTGTACTGGCCGGTCGTGGTGATCCTCTCCATCTCGTTCCTCACCACCCTCTACCACGTCTCGGTGCCGGTCCGTTCGCCCTGGCGCGAGGACATCCCCGGCGCCGTCGTCGCCCTGGCGATGTGGCTCCTGTGCAGCTTCCTGCTCCGGCTGTACCTGACCGCGACCGTCGAGGGTCCCACCATCTACGGCTCCCTGGCCGCCCCGATCGCGGTGCTGCTGTGGATCGGCGTCTCCGCCTTCGCGGTGCTGGTCGGCGCCGCGATGAACGCCGCCGTGGACCGGGTGTGGCCCTCGGTCGCCACCGCCGCCGCCCGCGCCGAGCGCCAACCGCGCCGCACCGCCGACTGATCCAGGGGTCGCAGGAAGGGAGCGGACGGCACCGCCGGAGGGGCGGCAAGCGCCCGGCCGCCCGCAGCGCCGCCTCGACCTCGACCGCGCGCACCGCCGGCAGCAAGGGCCCTCCACGGCGCGGCGACGCGGTCCGGAAGGGGCCGGAACCGTACCGGGTGCACCGTTGACACGTTCCGGGGCCGGGACCAGACTCGGGCCAGTCGCGCCCGTGAACTGCGGTTCGCCGGGCGAACGACCGTATCCCGGAAGGGAGTTGACCCGTCGGCGCGGCCGGAGAGCCATCCGTCGCCGGCCCGGAGCCGACGGGTGGGCAGCAGGACGCCGCGCCCGCCGCCCGGCGCGCCCCGGTGACCGCCGGGGAAAACGTCGGCACGCTGGACCGCGTTCCGGCGGCAGCGGTGTCCACCGCCCGGTCCGTACCCGTCCACCGCAGGGAAAGGGCAGTATGACCGCACCGGCCTCCTCCGCCCCGCCGCTCCCGGACCCCACCCCGTACCAGGGCGCACCCGAGCGCCACCCCCGGCGGCCCCGCCATCCCCTCGACACCGCCGCCGACCCCGAGGCGGTGGAGCTGACCGCCCCCGCCTTCGGCCCCGCGGACGTCGACGCGCTGGACGCGGACCTCACCCGGCAGCACTCCGGTGAGCCGCTCGGCGAACGCCTCACCGTCACCGGCCGGGTCCTGGACCGCGCCGGCCGCCCGGTCCGCGGCCAACTCGTCGAGATCTGGCAGGCCAACGCCTCCGGCCGGTACGCCCACCGCCGGGACCGCAACCCGGCACCGCTGGACCCCCACTTCACCGGCGTCGGCCGCTGCCTGACCGACGACGAGGGCGGCTACGCCTTCACCACCGTCAAGCCCGGCGCCTACCCGCTGCCGGGCGCGGGCGCCTGGCGCCCGGCCCATATCCACTTCTCGTTCTTCGGCACCGCCCTCACCCAGCGGCTGGTCACCCAGATGTACTTCCCCGGCGACCCGCTCCTCCCCTACGACCCGGTCCTCGCCGCGGTCCCCGACCCCGCCGCCCGCCGGCGCCTGATCGCCGCCTACGAGCACCAACTGTCCCTCGCCAGAGGGGCGTTGAGCTACCGCTGGGACGTGGTCCTGGACGGCCCCGCCGCCACCTGGACCGAGGAGGGCCGCCGATGACGGACACCGCCGACCGCAGCGGGCCGCTCGCCCCCACGCCGTCGCAGACCATCGGCCCCTTCTTCGGCCATGCGCTCCCCTTCCCCGGCGGCGCCCGGATCGCGCCCGACGGACACCCCGACGCCGTCGCCCTGCACGGGCAGGTCCGCGACGGGGCGGGCGCACCGGTCCCGGACGCGCTGCTGGAGTTCTGGCAGGCCGGCCCCGACGGCCGCCCGCCCGGTGCGCCCGGCTCGCTGCGCCGCGACCAGAGCACCGGCGCGCTACTGGGCCGCGACGGCGCGGTGTTCACCGGTTTCGGCCGGGTCCCCACCGACGCCGACGGACGCTATGCGGTGCGCACCCTGCCCCCGGCCGCCCCCGCCGGCCGCCCGGCCGCCGCGCCCCACCTCGCGCTCTGCGTGCACGCCCGCGGTCTGCTGCACCACCTGTTCACCCGGGTCTACTTCCCCGAGCACACCGCGGCCCTCGCCGCCGATCCGCTGCTGGCCGGGCTGCCCCAGGAGCGGGCGGCCACCCTCGTGGCCCGCCCGGACGGCCCCGGCCGCTACCGCTTCGACGTCCAGCTCCAGCAGCCGGCGGACGGCGGCTGCGAGGAGACGGTGTTCCTTGCCTTCCGCTGACGCCCCGGCGCCGCCGCGCTCCCCGGGACCGCTCCGTTCCCCGGGACCGCTCCGTCCCCCGGCGCCGCCGGCGTCCCGCGGCCCGGCCGGCGCACCGGGCCGGCCCGCCCCGCCGGCCGCTGCGCCCGGTGGGCGGTGCTGCCCCGGACGCGGCCGGGCCGACCGCGGGCCTGCCGGGCCCGGCGTCACGGATGCGGTACAACCTCGGTACGGCCGGCTTGTCCGGTCGTCTCCACGGGGGCCCCGGACCGAGTCCGGGACGCCTCGTCGCGGCTCTCACCGCCCTGACTGGCCGCGGCGAGGTCCCGGGGGCACCCCCACCGACCCGGGTGAGCGCCCCGGATCCCGTGCCCCGGCCGGGAGCCCCCGCGGTCCGGACCGCCCCCGCACAGGCCGCGGGCCCTCCCAAGCGACGCCCGCACCGGCCCGCCCGCCCCACGGGTCCGCCCGGGACCACCCGGCGCCCCCGAGGCCCGCGCCCCGCCGCGGACGGCGCCCCCACCCCCACCCCCACCCCCACCGGCCACCGGCACGATCCGCACCACCCGAACGACCCGAACGACCCGAACGACCCGACGGAGCCCGCATGACGTCCCCCGCCGCCCCCGCACTGCACCACACCACCGCCGGCCCGCCCGGCGCCCCGACACTCCTCCTCGGCCCCTCCGTCGGCACCTCGCTCTCCCTCTGGGAGCCCCAACTCCCGGCCCTGTCCCGCCGGTTCCACGTCGTCCGCTGGGACCTCCCGGGCCACGGCGGCACCCCCACCGGCGTCCTGGCCACCCCCGGCACCACCACCGTCCCCGAACTCGCCGCCCTGGTCCTCCGACTCGCCAACGCCCTGCGGCTGCACACCTTCGCCCACGCCGGGGTGTCGCTCGGCGGTGCGGTGGGTGCCTGGCTCGCCGCCCACCACCCCCACCGGATCAGCTCGCTCGCCCTGGTCTGCTCCTCGGCGCGGTTCGGCGAGCCGGCCGGCTGGCGGGAACGGGCCGCCCTCGTCCGCGCCAAGGGCCTGGACGCGGTCGCCGACGGCGCGGCCGGCCGCTGGTTCACCCCCGCCTTCGCCGCCTCACCGGAGGCCGCCGCCCTGGTCGAGGAGCTCCGCCGGGACGTCTCACCCGAGGGCTACGCGGCCTGCTGCGACGCCCTCGCCGCCTACGACCTGCGCCCGGTCCTGTCGCGGATCGCCGCCCCCACCCTCGTCGTGGCCGGCCGCGCCGACCCGGCCACTCCGCCCGCACACGCCCGCGAACTCACCGACGGCATCCCCGACGCCAGCCTCGTCGAACTCTCCGGCGCCGCCCACCTCGCCGGCGTCGAACGCCCCGCGGAGGTCCTCGCCGCCCTCCTCGCCCACTTCGCCCCGCTCCACGCCCACCCCGCCCCGAGAACGGCCCTGTGATGCCCGGCACCCCCGCCGACCCACCGCAGGAGACCACCGTCGGCATCATCGGCGGCGGACCGGCCGGACTGCTGCTCGCCCGGCTGCTGCACCGCGCCGGCATCGACTGCGTGGTCCTGGAGGGCCGCGACCGCGCCTACGTCGAGCAGCGGCAGCGCGCCGGCATCCTCGAGCAGGGCACCACCGACGTCCTGCGCGCCTGCGGAGCGGGGGAGCGGCTGGACCGCGAGGGGCTGGTCCACGACGGCATCCAGCTGCGCTACGACCGGCGCGCCCACCGCCTGGACTTCCCCGCGCTGACCGACGGCCGCCGGGTCACCGTCTACGCCCAGACCGAGGTCGTCAAGGACCTGATAGCGCTCCAGCTCGCCGACGGCCCGCCGCTGCTGTTCGAGGCCCGCGCGCACGGCGTGACCGACGCCGCGTCCGACCGGCCCCGCATCCACTACACCCACGGCGGCCGCACCCACACCCTCACCTGCGCCTACGTCGCCGGCTGCGACGGTTTCCACGGTGTGGCCCGGCAGGCCGTCCCGGAGTCCGCCCGCCGCACCTACACCCGCAGCTACCCCTACTCCTGGCTCGGCGTGCTCGCCGACGTCCCGCCCTCCCACGACGAACTGGTCTACGCCCACTCGCCCCGCGGCTTCGCCCTGCTCAGCATGCGCACCCCCACCGTCAGCCGGCTCTACCTCCAGGTCCCCGGCGGCACCGACCCGGCCGACTGGCCCGACGACCGGATCTGGGACGAGTTGGAGGCCCGCGCCGCCGTCGACACCGTCCCCTGGAAACCGGCCCGCGGCCCGCTCACCGCCAAGGCCGTCCTCCCGCTGCGCAGCGCGGTCACCGAGCCGATGCGCTACGGCCGGCTGCTGCTGGCCGGCGACGCGGCCCATATCGTCCCGCCCACCGGCGCCAAGGGCCTCAACCTCGCGGTCGCCGACGTCACCGTCCTGGCCCGCGCCCTGGCGCACCGGCACCGCACCGGGTCGACCGCACTCCTCGACGCCTACTCCGCGACCTGCCTGCGCCGGGTCTGGCGGGCCGAGCACTTCTCGCACTTCATGACCACGACCCTGCACACCGCCCCGGACCAGAGCGCCTTCGACACCCGGCTCCAGCTCTCCCAGCTCGACCGGATCGCCGGCTCCCGGCACGCCGCCGCCGAACTCGCCGAGAACTACACGGGACTGCCGCTGGCCTGAGCCTCGCCGGCGGCCGGCCGCTCCGGGGCCCGGTGCCCCACTCGGTAGCGCACCAGCAGCATCGCCGCGTCGTCGTGCAGCGGCCCCTCCGCGTGGTCGACGACGTCCTCCCGTACCGCCTGCAGCGCCGCCTCCGGGTCGGGGTCCTTCAGCAGCGTGGCGCGCTCGTCGAGGGGATAGAACCAGCCGGCCGAGTCCCGCGCCTCGGAGACCCCGTCGGTGTAGAAGAGCAGCTGGTCGCCGGGGGCGAACGGGACCTCGTAGGGGACCGGCGCGTCCGGCCGGTGCTCCATCAGGCCCAGTGGCAGCGCCCGCTCCCGCGGCGCCGCGTAGCCGACCGCGCCGGACGGGCGGACGACCAGGGGGGAGGGGTGGCCGAAGTTCAGCAGCGTGGCATGGGGGCCGTCGCCGATCTCGGCGAGCACCGCGGTGACGAACCGCTCACCGGACAGATGGCGGTTGAGGGCCCGTTCGACCCGGGCGCCGACCGACGGCAGATCCGCCTCGTCGTGCGCCGCCTCCCGGAACGCGCCGAGCACCACCGCGGCGCTCTCCACCGCCTCCAGGCCCTTGCCCTGCACATCCCCGACGATGATCCGCACGCCGGCCGGCGAGGTCACCACCTCGTAGAGGTCGCCGCCGATCCGGGCCTCGGCCACCGCCGAGGTGTAGGAGACCGCGATCCGCAGCGGACCGGCGCTGCGCGGCACCGGCCGCAGCAGCACCCGCTGGGCGACCTCCGCGATCGACCGCACATTGGCCAGCTCGGCCTCCCGGCGCTGCCGCATGACCGCCGCCACCACACCGGCCGCGGTCACGCCGGCCACCGACAGCAGCGCGGTCAGCCCGCGCCGGCTCTCGAACAGCCCGCTGTGGATCCCGAGGCCCACGCAGAGCACCGCCGCGGTCAGCCCGACCAGCGCGGTCCGCCGCCAGCCGCCGACCAGACCGGCGAACGCCGGCCCCAGTGACACCAGGGGCAGAAAGCCCACGCCCGGCCCGGCGGTGATGTCCACGGCGCTGACCGCGGCCATGACCACATACGGAAGCGCGGCCAGCGCACGGGAGCGGGGGCGCCGCTCTCCCTTCTGCACGGTCAAGGTCCACTCCGGCGTCGTGACGGTCAGGGGCCGCCCGGGTGGGCGGTCCCTGAGAGGCGATCGGTCGCGGGGAAACCGGTCATCGGTCCGTTCGACTGTCCGAAACCGTCCACCGGGCCCCCGACCTGAGCATATGCAACATTTGCCGGACTGAATGACGGAGGATGCGCCCCCGTTATCGAATCGCCGCGCCGCGGAGGCCGCGGCGCGGGCGCGTGTCAGGCGAGGTAGTGGTGGGTGCTGTTGACCCGGCCGGGCCGCAGGATCCGGATCGGACCGCGGTTGCAGTCGGGGCAGTCGGCGCGGGTCAGCGGGGAGGGCACCCGACGGCCGTGGTTGAAGTAATCGGCGCGGCGGTGCCCCGCGAGATCGGTGGTGTGCCGGATCTCGTACTCCTCCTCCCACCCGTGCCCGCAGTGCAGGCAGACGAACGAGTACGCCTCGTGAACCGTCTCGGTGTCCTTCTCCATGGCCACCACGCCCCTCTCCCCGGGGCCGTCGCACTGCGGCGGCGCCGGAAGACTCCATGCCGCACCTCCCATTATGGCGCCGCACCGCGGTGTCCGGCGTGGCCGGAACCGGCCCTCAGGGCCGGCCGCGCACCCCCGCCAGCGCCTCGTACACCGCCGCCACCAGCGCCCGGCTGCGCGGGTCCTCACCGCTGGTGCCGCCTCCGAAGCGGTTCATGACGTACGCGTACGCCAGCCCGTTCTCGGGGTCGGCGAAGGCGTACGACCCGCCCGCGCCGCCGTGCCCGAGCGTGCGCCGGTTGGGGCCCGCCTGCCCGCGGTCGTTGAGCATGTAGCCCAGCCCCCAGCGGTACGCCGCCGCGCTGCCCTCCGGGGCGAACCCGCCGAGGGTGAGGTCCACCTCGCCGGGCCGGCTCTGCGAGCTGCGCATCGCCTCCAGGGTGGCGGGCCGGACCAGCCCGCCGCCGGCCAGCGCCGCGTAGACCGCGGCCAGACCGCGCGCCGTGGCGTGGCCGTTGCCGGACGGGATCTCCGCCGAGCGGTAGGCGGCGCTGTTGACGTCGCCGGTGGGGAGGTACGTCAGGGCCAGCGCGACCCCGGCCCGCGGATGGTCGGCGATCCCGCGCACCGGCGGTGTCGGCAGGTCGGGGAAGCGCTCGCGCAGCTGGGCCGCGCTCAGCTGGCCGACCATGTCGGCGCACCGCGGCTGCTCTGCGACCGGGGTGCCGATGAACACCTCGGCGCCGAGCGGCCCGGTGATCTCCTCGCGCAGGAACGTGCCCAGCGACCGCCCGGTGATCCGCCGGACCACCTCGCCCACCAGATATCCGAACGTCACCGCGTGGTAGCCCTGCGCGGTCCCCGGCTCCCACCAGGGCGGGGTGGCGGCCAGCGCCTCGCAGACGTACTCCCAGTCATAGGCGCGGCCCTCGGCCAGCGGCTCCCGGGGCGCCGGCAGTCCGGCGCGGTGGCTGAGCAGCCAGCGCACCGGTATGGCCTCCTTGCCCTCCCGGGCGAATTCCGGCCAATAGTGTGCGACCGGCGCGTCCAGGTCCAACTCGCCCCGGTCCACCAGGAGATGGGCGCACAGCGCGGTCATCCCCTTGGACGTGGAGTAGACGTTGACCAGAGTGTCCCGCTCCCAGGCCCGGCTGCCGGCCGCGTCCGCGTGCCCGCCCCACAGATCGACCACCGGCGCCCCGTCCCGCAGCACCGCGACCGCCGCCCCCACCTCGTCGTGCTCACGGAAGTTCCGCTCGAAGGCGGCCCTGACCCCCTCGAAACCCGGTGCGCAGTGCCCGTTGACGATGGCAGCTTCCACGGTGTTCTCCTCGCGTCGTCGCGGTGCGGATCGGTCGCCGCGCCCACGGCCGCACCGTCCCCGCGGGGACGCGAGGGACCTGCGTCCGTGGAGCACGTACGGATGATCCGCCCGGTCGATGCCTGTGGCAACCACGCGCGGGCGGCCGGAAGTGCTCCCGCCCGACCGGCCCAGCGCCGCGCATCGGGATCATGGTGGTATGTCCGCTGCCGCGATACGCCCCGTCCAGGCCCTCCTCCTCGTCGACCTCCAGTGCGCGTTCGTCACCGGCGAGGACCCGGTCCCCGACGCCGCCCGGGTCCTCGACCGGGCCCGCGACCTGCTCACCCGGGCCCGCGCGGCCGGCGCCCTGGTCGTCCACCTCCAGAACGACGGCGAGCCCGGCACCGTCGACGAACCCCACACCCCCGGCTGGGAACTCCACCTGCCCGTCGCGCCCGGCCCCCGCGAGCACGTGGTCCGCAAGACCGGGGACGACGGTTTCGCCGGCACCCCGCTCGACGCCCTGCTCACCGGCGCCGGCGTCACGGAACTGGCGGTGTGCGGGGTGCTCTCCGAGATGTGTGTCGCCGCCACCGCGCGCGCCGCGCTGGAGCGGGACCACCGCGTCGTCCTCCCGCACGACGCGCACGCCACCTACGACATCCCCGCCGCGCCCGACATCAGCGACACCGTCCCGGCCGCGATGTCCTCCCGGGCCGCCGAATGGGCCCTCGGCGACGAGGTCGAGATCGTCCCGCGCGCCGCCGCCGTCCCCTTCACCGCCCCCACCGGCGCCCCGGACGCCGCACCCCCCGCCGCCCCCGCCGCCACCGTGCGCTAGCGGCAGCGGCGGCTCAACTCCCCTGCCGCGCCGCCGCGTTCTCCAGCGCGCCGACGTACGCCGTGACGCGGTGGTCCCGGATGCCGTCCGCCGTGGGGGCCAGCAGTTCGGCGGTCAGGCCCCGGCCGCGGTCCAGCGGGCCGTCGAGCAGCGGCATGGTGTTGTGCACCGCGCCCCGGGAGTCGATGTAGCGCAGCGCGGAGACATGGCGGAAGACCGGCTCCGGCGGGAGCTGGGGGACCAGGTCGCTGTGGTTCACGAAGCGGAACATCCGGTCCGTGAAGGCGGTGTTGAACTCCCGTGCCAGGCCCGGGTCGCAGGTGCGCGGCTGGCCGAAGGTGTAGACGCCGTCGGCGGTGTGCCGCGGGTCGTCGAAGTGCAGCCGGGCGCCGGCCAGCATCGCCAGCGCACCGCCCAGGCCGTGCCCGGTGAAGTAGACCGCCTGGCCGTTGTCCCGGAACTCCTTGAGCGCGGTGAGCACCTGCGGCCAGAGGGACTCCAGGGTCTCGGCGAAGCCGTGGTGGACATGGCCCCGGCTGGCGGGGCCGGGCCAGGGCGGGGTGGTGGCGTCACCGAGCCAGTCCCGCAGCTCGACGGGCTCGGTGCCGCGGAACGCGGTGAGGAGCATGTGCCGCCCGCCGAGGGTGTAGGCCCGGGCGTCGGGGAGCGGGAACGGCGGGCGGAACACGGCGTGGTGAGGGCGCACCCGCTCGAAGCCCCACTCCCGGGCGGCGGCCTCGACCGCCGTCTCGTCCCGGTACGCGAGGGCGGCGGCGCGCACCATGCACCGTGCCTGGCGGAGGCTGTAGCCGGTGGCCTGCTGGTCGACGAGGGAACTGGTCAACGGGTGCTCCTGGGGTGCGCGGACGGCAGCGACGACAGGGCAGTCACACAGAGCGCGCCCTGACTACTCAAAGTAACTCCGGGGTGGTGGGGCGGTCCGGTGCGCCCGTTTAAACCACTCCATCGAGCCTCGGGTCGCCGACACCGTGGCGCGGAGTGAGCCTGGAAGCCCGGCACCCGAGCGAAGGGCCCACAGTGAACAGCGCGCATCAGGCGTCACCCGCGGAACACGTATCGGCCGAAGTCCTGGTGGAGATCGAGGGCTGCACGACCGAGGACGCTCAGGCCGTCTTCAGCGCCCTGCGCACCGCCTTCCGCTGCGACCGCGCCGCGGGCGACGTCCCCAGGGACGTGGCCGGGGCGGGCGGCACGGTGTGGACCTCCACCGTCGACGCCGGTGAGCCCGGCAGCACCCCCGAGCCGCGGCGGCTGACCGCCCCCGTCGGCATCTCCCTCCAGGGCGGTTACTGGGCCGTGGACCAGGTGTGCGCGGGCCTGAAGCCGGCGTTCGCGGTCACCGTCCTCGGCACCGCCGCCGGCGACCAGGAAAAGGAGGTCGAACTGCGGCTGGAGACCCTGCGGCAGCCCGTCACGAGGGGCGCCTGATGGCACCGGGGGAGGGGCGCCCGGACGACACCGACGGCCCCCGCCCGGTCAACGGCCGCCGCTCCGAACTGGCCCTCACCGTCAACGGCACCCCGCACACCCTGACCCTGGACCACCGCACCACCGTCCTGGACGCGCTCCGCGAACACCTCGGCCTCACCGGCGCCAAGAAGGGCTGCGACCACGGCCAGTGCGGTGCCTGCACCGTCCTGGTCGACGGGCGGCGCGCCAACGCCTGCCTGCTGCTGGCCGTGGCGCACGACGGCCGCCGGATCACCACGATCGAGGGCCTCGCCGACGGCGACCGCCCGCACCCCCTCCAGGAGGCCTTCCTGGAGCGCGACGCCCTCCAGTGCGGCTTCTGCACCCCCGGCCAGATCTGCTCCGCCGCCGGCGTCCTGGCCGAGGCGGCCGACGGCGTCCCCTCCCACGTCACCCCGCCCACCGCGCGCCCCGGGGCGCCGGTCGCGCTCACCGCCGACGAGATCCGCGAGCGGATGAGCGGCAACCTGTGCCGCTGCGGCGCCTACCCCCGGATCGTCGAGGCGGTCGCCGACGCGGCGGCCCGCACCGCGGAGGTGAGCGGCACATGAGGCCCTTCGGCTACCTGCGGGTCGGCAGCGTCGACGAGGCGGTGCGGGCCGCCGCCGGAGCGCCCGGCGCCCAGTTCCTCGCCGGCGGCACCAACCTCGTCGACCTGATGAAGCTCGGCGTGGAGGCCCCGCGCACGCTCATCGACGTCAGCCGGCTCCCGCTGGACCGGATCGAGGAACTCCCCGGCGGCGGGCTGCGCATCGGCGCCATGGTCCGCAACACCGACCTCGCCGCGGCCCCCGCCGTCCGCGACCGCTACCCGGTCCTGTCCCAGGCGCTGCTGGCCGGCGCCTCCGGGCAACTGCGCAACACCGCCACCACCGGCGGCAACCTCCTCCAGCGCACCCGCTGCACCTACTTCCAGGACACCACCAAACCGTGCAACAAACGGGAGCCGGGGACCGGTTGCCCGGCGATCGACGGCGCCCACCGCGACC
This sequence comes from Streptomyces sp. NPDC093097, assembly GCF_044754325.1. Classification (NCBI taxonomy): domain Bacteria; kingdom Bacillati; phylum Actinomycetota; class Actinomycetes; order Kitasatosporales; family Streptomycetaceae; genus Streptomyces; species Streptomyces sp. NPDC093097. The sequence continues at coordinate 128,478 of NZ_JBIVOW010000016.1, read as the reverse complement.
TCGCCGTCCTCGGCCACTCCCCGCACTGCGTCGCCACCCAGCCCTCCGACATGGCGGTCGCCCTGGCCGCCCTGGACGCCACCGTGCGCCTGCACGGCCCCGAGGGCGAACGCACCGTTCCCGCAACGGACTTCCACCGGCTTCCCGGCGACAGCCCCGAACGGGACACCGAGATCCGACTTGGCGAACTGGTCACCGCCGTCGAACTGCCGCCGCCCCACCCCGGCGCGCACGCCCGCTACCGCAAGGCCCGCGACCGCGCCTCGTTCGCCTTCGCACTGGCCTCCGTCGCCGCCCTCCTCGCCGTCCGCGACGGCACGGTCGCCCACATCCGCCTCGCCTTCGGCGGGCTGGCCCACCGCCCCTGGCGGGCCCGCGCCGCCGAGGCCGCGCTGCGCGGCGCGCCCGCCACCGAGGAGAGCTTCGCCCGCGCCGCCGACGTCGAACTCGCCGCCGCCGCACCGCTGCGCGACAACGCCTTCAAGGTCCCGCTGGCCCGCGCCCTCGCCGTCGGCGTCCTCACCGACCTCGCCGCTCGCGGCTGACCCGCCCGCCCCCGACCGCAAGGACCCGCGCCATGAGCCACGACCCCCCGGAGCACGCACCGGCCCCGAACCTCCTGGCACCGGGCCCGCCCCCGCACCCGCTGGGCGCCCCGCTGGCCCGCCGCGAAGGCCGCGAGAAGGTCGCCGGCACCGCCCGCTACGCCGCCGACCACACCCCGCCCGGCTGCGCCTACGCCTGGCCCGTCCCAGCCACCGTCGCCCGCGGCCGGATCACCGCCGTGGACACCCGCGAGGCACTGGCCCAGCCCGGCGTCCTTGCCGTCCTCACCCACGAGAACGCGCCCCGCCTGGGCGCCACCGACGACGCGACCCTGGCCCTCCTCCAGGACGACCGCGTCCCGCACCGCGGCTGGTACGTCGCCCTCGCCGTCGCCGACACCCCGGAGGCCGCCCGCGCCGCCGCCGACGCCGTCCACGTCGAGTACGCCACCGACCGCCACGACGTGCTGCTCACCGCCGACCACCCCGGGCTGTACGTACCGAAGGAGGTCTTCGGCGGCCCCGGAGCCCGCGAACGCGGCGACTTCGACGCGGCGTTCGCCGCCGCACCGACCACCGTCGACGTCACGTACACCATGACGCCGCAGCACAACCACCCCATGGAACCGCACGCCGCCACCGCCCAGTGGACCGACGGCCACCTCACCGTCCACGACTCCAGCCAGGGCGCCACCAAGGTGTGCGAGGAACTGGCCGGGCTGTTCACGCTCGGCACCGACGAGATCACCGTGCTCTCCGAGCACGTCGGCGGCGGCTTCGGCTCCAAGGGCACGCCCCGCCCCCAGGTCGTGCTCGCCGCGATGGCCGCCCGGTACACCGGCCGCCCCGTCAAACTGGCCCTGCCGCGCCGCCAGTTGGCCACCGTCGTCGGCCACCGCACGCCCACCCTCCAGCGGGTGCGCCTCGGCGCCGGCCCCGACGGCGTGCTCACCGCCCTGGCTCACGAGAGCGTCTCGCACACCTCCACCATCGCCGAGTTCGTCGAACAGGCCGCGATGCCGGCCCGCATGATGTACACCTCGCCCAACAGCCGCACCGTGCACCGCGTCGCCCCCCTCGACGTCCCCACCCCCTCCTGGATGCGCGCCCCCGGCGAGGCCCCGGGCATGTACGCACTGGAGTCCGCCATGGACGAACTCGCCGTCGCCCTGGGCCTGGACCCCGTCGAACTGCGCGTCCGCAACGACCCCGCCACCGAGCCGGACAGCGACCGCCCCTTCAGCAGCCGCCATCTGATCGCGTGCCTGCACCGGGGCGCGGAGCGCTTCGGCTGGCTGCCCCGCGACCCGCGCCCCGGCGTCCGCCGCCACGGCGACCTGCTGCTGGGCACCGGCGTCGCCGCGGCCACCTACCCCGCCTTCGCGAGCGCGAGCACGGCCCAGGCACACGCCGACCCCGACGGCGGCTACCGCATCCGCATCAACGCCACCGACATCGGCACCGGCGCCCGCACCGTGCTCGCCCAGATCGCCGCCGCCGCGCTCGGCGCCCCCGAGGATCGCGTCCATGTCGACATCGGCAGCAGCGACCTGCCGCCCGCCGTGCTCGCCGGCGGCTCCTCCGGCACCGCCTCCTGGGGCTGGGCCGTCCACAAGGCGTGCACCGCACTGCTGACCCGGCTGCGCGCCCACGACGGACCGCTCCCCGCCGAGGGCCTCACCGTCACCGAGGACACCCGCGAGGAGACCGCCGAGCCCTCCCCGTACGCCCAGCACGCCTTCGGCGCCGTCTTCGCCGAGGTCCAGGCCGACACCCGCACCGGCGAGGTCCGCGTCCGCCGGCTGGTGGGCCAGTACGCGGCCGGACGCATCCTCAACTCCCGTACGGCGCGCTCCCAGTTCATCGGCGGCATGACCATGGGCCTGGGCATGGCCCTCATGGAAGGCAGCGCCGTGGACCCCGAGTTCGGCGACTTCACCGCCTGCGACCTGGCCGCGTACCACCTGCCGTGCTGCGCCGACGTCCTGGACGTCGAGGCGCACTGGCTCGACGAGGACGACCCCCACCTCAACCCCATGGGCAGCAAGGGCATCGGCGAGATCGGCATCGTCGGCACCGCGGCGGCCATCGGCAACGCCCTCTGGCACGCCACCGGCGCCCGGCTGCGCGACCTGCCGCTGACCCCGGACAAGGTCCTGACCGCACTGCTCACCTGAGAGCCACCCGCCTCAGACGGCGCACCCCTGTTGCGGGCCGGTAACCCCCGGGGCAGCATGGCATTCCACCCATACGTGACGAATGCTCACTCTTCGTGTTCGGGGTTCGTTGGTCCAACGAGGTGAAGGGCGTGAGCCTCGCGGTGAGGAGCCACGACATGACACCACCAGGCGACCGGCACTACACGGTCGAACTGCACGCCTCGGCAGAACGCGTCCCCCAGATCCGGCGGATCGTCGCCGCCCATCTGCGCCACTGGAACCTGGAGTTGCAGGTCCGGCCCGTGTGCGAGGGGGTGGCCGAGCTCCTGACCAACGTCCACCGCCATCTCGGCCCCGGCGCCCGCTGTGTGGTCGAACTCCGGTGGACCGGCCGCCATCTGACGGCGTCGGTCGCCGACGAGGGCCCCCGGCTGCCGCGGCTGGAGGGCGCGGCGGCCGGCGGGCTCGCCCGGATCGCCGCGCTCAGCGACAGCTGGGGCACCTGCGGCACTCCCGACGGCAAGGTCATCTGGTTCACCCGCCGCATCGGGGCGGCCCGCACCGCGCCGGTGACCCCGCCGGTACCGCTGCGCAGCGTCCCGGACGTGGTCCAGCCCGCGCCCACCGCCGAACCGCCCGCCCCCGCACCGGAGTCCACCGCGGACACCGCCCCCGCCGGGGGCCCGGCCGTCACCGGCTCATCCCCCTCAGAGGCATCACTGGTCTCATAACCCCCGGTCCCACGCGACCGACCGGCTCCCCACGGCCGGCGGGACACGGCGCAACTGCCGTGCCCCGCCGGCCGCTCGTCGTGCCGGGGCCGCCCGTGGCCTGGGAGTTCGGCTCTCGTACGGTGTGAGGTCAGCGCCGGGACACCCGCTCTTCCCCGACCCCCGTTCCTCTTGGAACACTGCGCTCACTGCTGTTCCCGCACCCCCCACCGCACCACGCATCCCGAACCGCCCCCGTCCTGCCCCCCATACGAGGTCCCCAGACACATGGCTGACATCAACCGCCGGCGCTTCCTCCAGATAGCCGGCGCCACGGCCGGCTTCACCGCGCTGTCCGGCAGCATCGCCCGCGCCGCGGCCATCCCCGCCCGACGCCGCACCGGCTCCCTCAAGGACGTCGAGCACATCGTCGTCCTGATGCAGGAGAACCGCTCCTTCGACCACTACTTCGGCTCGCTGCGCGGCGTCCGCGGCTTCGGCGACCCCCGCCCGGTGACCCTCCCCAGCGGCAAGTCCGTCTGGTACCAGTCCGACGGCACCAAGGACCTGCTGCCCTACCACCCCGACGCCAAGGACCTCGGTATGCAGTTCATCGAGGGCCTCAACCACGACTGGCACGGCGGCCACCAGGCGTGGAACGACGGCAAGTACGACCAGTGGGTCCCCGCCAAGGGCACCGGCACCATGGCCCACCTGACCCGCCAGGACATCCCCTTCCACTACGCCCTGGCCGACGCGTTCACCGTCTGCGACGCCTACCACTGCTCGCTGATCGGCTCCACCGACCCCAACCGCTACTACATGTGGTCCGGTTACGTCGGCAACGACGGCACCGGCGGCGGCCCGGTCGTCGGCAACGAGGAGGCCGGCTACGGCTGGACCACCTACCCCGAGCGCCTGGAGCAGGCCGGCGTCTCCTGGAAGATCTACCAGGACATCGGCGACGGCCTGGACGCCGCCGGCGGATGGGGCTGGATCGACGACGCCTACCGCGGCAACTACGGCGACAACTCCCTGCTCTTCTTCGACCAGTACCGCAACGCCGAGCCCGGCGACCCGCTCTACGACAAGGCCCGCACCGGCACCGACGCCAAGCAGGGCGACGGCTACTTCGACCGGCTCAGGGCCGACGTCAAGAACGGCACACTGCCCCAGATCTCCTGGATCGCCGCCCCCGAGGCCTTCTCCGAACACCCCAACTGGCCCGCCAACTACGGCGCCTGGTACATCTCCCAGGTCCTGGACGCGCTGACCTCCGACCCGGACGTCTGGAGCAGGACCGCGCTGTTCATCACCTACGACGAGAACGACGGCTACTTCGACCACGTCGTCCCGCCCTTCCCGCCGGCCTCCGCCGCCCAGGGCCGGTCCACCGCGGACACCGCCCTGGAGCACTTCGCCGGCAACGCCACCTACGCCGCCGGCCCCTACGGCCTCGGCCAGCGCGTCCCGATGCTGGTGGTCTCCCCCTGGAGCACCGGCGGCTACGTCTGCTCCGAGGTCTTCGACCACACCTCCCTCATCCGGTTCATGGAGCGCCGCTTCGGCGTCCACGAGCCCCACATCACGCCCTGGCGCCGCGCCGTCTGCGGCGACCTCACCTCCGCCTTCGACTTCTCCCTGGAGAACACCAGGCCCGCACGGCTCCCCGACACCACCGGCTACCAGCCGCCGGACCGCAAGCGGCACGACAGCTACGTCCCCAAGCCGCCCGCCACCCCCGTCCTGCCCACGCAGGAGGCCGGCACCCGGCCCAGCCGCCCGCTGCCCTACGTCCCGCTGGTCGACGGCACAGCGGACGTCGCCGGCGGCCGCTACACCCTCACCTTCAGCGGCGGCGGCGCCGCCGGCGCCTGCTTCCTGGTCACCTCCGCCCACCGCACCGACGGCCCCTGGACCTACACCACCGAGGCCGGCGAGACGGTCGCCGACACCTGGAACACCGCCTACTCCCAGGGCAGTTACGACCTGACGGTGCACGGCCCCAACGGCTTCCTGCGCACCTTCAAGGGCCCCGGCAAGAAGCTCACCCCCGAGGTGACCGCCCGCCACGACGCCGCCTCCGGCCGCCTCGAACTCTCCCTCACCAACCCGGGCTCCGCCCCCTGCCACCTCACCCTCGCCAACGCCTACGGCGGCCCCGGGCAGACCGTCCGGGTGGACCCCGGCGGGACCGTCACCCAGCGCATCGACCTCACCGCGAGCAAGCGCTGGTACGACCTGACGGTGACCGCCGACTCCGACGCCGGCTTCCTGCGCCGCTTCGCCGGCCACGTCGAGACCGGCCGCCCGGGCGTCAGCGACCCGGCGCTGCGCACCGCCTGACCCGGCCCGGCCGGGAGGCGCCGCACCCCGACGCCTCCCGGCCACCCGTCGGCACGACGCGCCCCGCGCCCCGTCCCCGGTACGCCGAACGCCTCCGCCCGGATGCCCGGCCGCGGCGGCTGCGCTCTAGTGGGGTGGGCGGCCGGACGCCGCCCGCCCCGCGTGCCGAAGGAGACGTGCGATGAGGAACCCCGCCCCAGCGGCCGTCACCGCGGCCGCCGTCGTCCTGATCGCCGCGGCGGTCGGCGGCTGCTCCAACGAGGGCGGCGGGACCGCCCCGTCGCGGACCCAGACACCGTCCGCCACCGGCCCGGCCACCGCCAGCCCGGCGGCCACGGTGCACGCCCGCAAGGACCCGCTGGGCACGTTCCTCGTCGATGCGCAGGGCCGCACCCTCTACCTCTTCGAGGCGGACCGGGGCCGGTACTCGACGTGCTTCGGCGACTGCGCCAAGGACTGGCCGCCGCTGACGATTCCGCACGGCCTGCCGTCGGCCGGCGCCGGCGTCCAGGAGGGACTGGTGGGGACCTTCCGCCGGGACGGCGGCCGGCAGATCACCTACAACGGCCACCCGCTCTACTACTACGCCGGTGACCGGCGGCCCGGGGACGTCAAGGGCCAGAACTCCCACGACCACGGGGCGAAGTGGTACGTCGTCGCCCCCAACGGACACCCGATCACCGGCCCGGCACCCAGCCCCAGCGGCACCCACGGAGGGTCCTGACCATGCCCCGCATGCCCCGCCTCGCCCTGACCGTCCCGGCCCTCTGCCTGGTGGCCGCCCTCGCCGGCTGCGGGAACTCCGGCGGGGGCGGTAACCCCACCGCCTCCCCGACCGCCACGGCCACCGGGGCGGCGACCGCCCGGATCACCATCAAGGACTTCACCTTCCGGCCCGCCGCGCTGACCGTGCGGCCCGGCGCCAAGGTGACCGTCGTCAACCAGGACGACGTGGCCCACACCCTGACCGCCACCGGCAGCAAGCCCTTCGACACCGGCAGCATCGCCCCCGGCCGCAGCGCCACCTTCACCGCCCCCGCCAAGCCCGGCGGCTACCCCTACCTCTGCACCATCCACCCGAACATGAAGGGCACGCTCACCGTCCGCTGAGCCGCCCGGGGAACCGCCAGGTCCGTCCGTCGTCGAACCCGTCCGACCGATCAGCCCGAGCCCGGGAGGCGCCGTGCCCTCAGCTCCCAGCGCACCCCACCGCGGCCGGACCGCCCGGGGCGTGGTCCGCGTCCTGGCCGCGGCCGGCCTGGTCGTCGACGCCTGGGTCCACGCCCGGCTCGCCGGCCCCTACGACGCGGTCGACGCGGGCCTGAGCCAGGGCATGCTGTTCCGGGTGGAGGCCGGACTGGCCGCGCTGGCCGCACTGCTCGTCCTGGTGTGGCGCCGGCCGCTCGGCGACGCCTTCGCCTTCCTGGTGGCGGCGGGCGGACTGGCGCTGCTGGCGCTCTACACCACGGTGGACCTCGGGCAGTTCGGGCCGGTCCCGGACATGTACTACCCGGTCTGGACCGGCGACAAGAAGCTCGCCGCCGCGGGCCAGGCCGTCGCCGCCCTGGCCACCGGCTTCCTGCTGCTGACCAGGCTGCGGCGACCGCCTGCGTGAACGCCGCGGGAGCGCTACTGACGCTGCGGGAGCGCTACTTCAGGGCGCTCCGCTGCTGCCACTGCTGCCAGTTCTCCTGCCAGACCTCCAGGCCGTTGCCGACGTCGGTCTTCTTGGTGCTGGTGGTGTTCTTCACCTCGACCGTGGAGCCGATCGGCAGGAAGTCGTAGATCCGCTTGGCGTCCGAGGTGGTCATGCCGAAGCAGCCGTGGCTGTTGTTGACCACGCCGATCGACTGGTTCCACGGGGCGGAGTGCAGGAAGGTGCCGGAGGCGGTGAGGTGGGTGACCCACTTGGAGTCCAGCATCCACTCGTTGCCGTGGCCGATGGTGGAGGAGTCCATGGTCTCGGCGGCGTTCTTGCTGCGGACGGTGTGCACGCCGCCGCGGGTCGGGTCCTGCGGGGAGCCCGCCGAGCCCCTGATGGTGCCGACCGGCTTGCCGTCGGCGTACATGGTCAGGGTGTGCGAGGGCACGTCGATGACGGCCTTGTGGTCGGCGCCTATCGTGAAGTCGAAGTCGTAGTCGCGGGCGAAGTAGCCGCTGTCACCGGAGTTGATGCCGCCCAGTCCGCCGCGCACGGACACCTTGGTGCCGGCCGGCCAGTAGTCCTTGGGCCGCCAGTCGATGCGGTCCTTGCCGGACCAGTCCTTCACCCAGCCCCAGGCCCCCTCGACGTGCGGCTGGCTGGTGACCTTCAGCGCCTTCTCGATCTCGGCGCGCCGGTCGGTGGCTATCGGGTGGTCGAAGAGGATCGAGATCGGCATGCCGGTGCCGACCGTCTGGCCGTTGCCCGGGGTGTTGATGAGCTTGTTGATCTTCTCCGGCTGCTCGGTGGTGAAGGTCGCCGTCGCCTTGGACTCCTTGCCGCCGGTCGACTTCGCCTCGGTGCGCACGGTGTAGGTGGTCTTCGGCCGGACGTTGCTCTCGGAGGTCCATGACGCGCCGTCCGCGGCCAGCCGGCCGGGCACCTTGGCGCCCTTGTCGTCCTTGACCTCGACGGCGGTCAGCTTGCCGCCGTCGGCCTTGACCGATATCGGCGAGCCGAGCTTCGCCGCGGAGTTGCCGCCGGCCGGGGTGACGGTCACCTTGGCCGCCGGCTCCGCCGCCGTGGACGAGCCCGCACCGGTCCCGCACGCGGTCAGCAGCAGTCCCGCCGCGAGCGCGGCAGGTATCAACCGGGTGGTGTGGCGACGTGTTCCGGCGTGCACGAGGGTCCCTCCAAGGCTGAGCAACGGAAAGCGGGGGTGCCGGAGGCACCCACCGCATATACAGATGTTTTGTCCGCTTCAGAGGTTGTGCGCCGCATCGGATTATTAGGACACAGTTCGATATCGAAGCCGGGAAAGCGTCGAGTGCCCGGGGTGCCGGGGGTGTCTCCCGGGCCCGGCCGGCCCTTCGGGGTGCCCGCTCGCGCGCTCCGTGCGTACCGTGGCCTGGACGGCACTTCGGCCCCGCGCCCCGCAGGAGGCAGCGTGCGCCAGACCCGCGGCCCGGCAGCGGCCGGCCCCCACGGCACCCCGACCGCCCTCGGCGGCTGGGCGGACGCCCTCGGCACGGCCGTGGCGGGCCTGCTGACCATGGCGCTGACCGCCGCGCTCGGCCTGTGGGCGGCGGGCGCGGCCGGGCTGCCCGACGGCGCCTTCCCCTCGGTGGTCGCGGCCGCCGTCGTCGCCGCGGCCGGCGGTTCGCTCAGCGCGACCGGCAACGCCGGCGTCATCGCCGAGGCCCATGCCGCCGTCGACGCCGTACCGCTGTCGGTGACCCTCGCCGGCGCCCTGGTCACCGCCCTCGTCTTCCTGCGGCCGCTGCGGCACCGCGCGGTCGCCCCGGCCGGCGAACTGCTCGGCCGAATCGCCCGGACCGCGGTGTGCTGGCTGGTCCTGCTGCTCCTGCTGGCACTCGCCGCGCACCACAGCTTCACCGTCTCCGTCGGCAACGAGCTCGCCGACCGGCTCGGCGCGCTCCTGGGCAGCACCCCCACCGTCGGCTTCCGCGCCGACATCCCCGCCACCCTCGGCTACGGGCTGCTGTGGCTGCTGGCCGTCCTGGCGCTGGCCTTCCTCGTCTCCCGCAAGGCCCCGCTCACCCCGCGGCTGCTCCGCTTCCAGGACTCGGTCCGCCCACCGGCCGCCGCGATGCTGCTGACGCTGCTGGTCTACACCGCGCTCGGGCTGGTCGTCGGCGTCGTCGAACTGATCGTCCGCGGTGATCCGGCGCGGACTCTCGCGGTGATCCTGCTCGGGCTGCCCAACCTGGCCTGGATGGCGTTGGGGGTCGGCGTCGGCGGCGCCTGGACCGGGCATGTCGACACCGCCCTCGGGCTGCCGCTGCCGCACGCGCTGGAGCAGGTGCTGCGGGGCCGCGGGGAGCACCCCCTCGACCTCGGCTCGCTGGGCGCCCAGGACGGGCGGGTCTGGCTGCTGGTGGCGGTGGCCGCGGTGGTGCTGCTCGGCGCCGCCTTCACCGCGGCGGTGCACGCCCCCGCCCGCACGCCCGCCTGGCGGCACGCCCTGGAGATGGCGGCGGCGCTGGCGCTCACCCTCCTCGTCGTCGGGCTGGTGACCCGGATCGACGCGCGCTACGGACTGTCCCTGATCGGCATCGGCGACCTCGGCGGGGACCTGGGCGGCGCGGTCACCCTCACACCGCAGCTGGGGCGGCTGGTGGCGGTGGGCGCGGCCTGGGGCCTGGTCACCGGGTTCGCCGGCAGCCTGGCGGCGCGTCGGGTCCGGCACCCCGGCGAGGTCCGGGACGCGCGCCGGACCCCGCCGCGGAGCCGCTGAGGACGCACCCCGGACGGCTACTGCCTCTCGATCGCGGTGAGTTGGTACAGCTCGGGCACGGACACCTTGATCGGCTCCTGCGTGGTGCGGGCGATCACCACGACCACCGGCTCCTCCGGGTCGGGGTTCTCCTCCCGGTGCGGGACGAACGGCGGCACGAGGAGGAAGTCACCGGGCCCGGCGGCGATCCGCACCTCCTGGGTGCCGTCGTGGTAGACGAAGACGGGGTGGCCGGCAACGACGTAGATGCCCGCCTCCGACGCGCCGTGGTGGTGGTTGTCCGTCGCGCTCAGCGGCGGGTTCTCCACCAGGCCCATCCAGAGCCGCTGCGAGCCGACGGTTGTGCCGCTGAGGGCGGTGTAGCCGTCCAGTTCGCCGGAGCGGACGTGGTGGACGCGGTTGTTCGGCGGTACGGCGTCGCCGGTGCGCGGTGCGGTCCCGGCGTGCTCGTGGTTGGTCATCGTGGTGCCTCCGTGAACGTTCGACGGCCTCGGTCGCGCATCAGGGTGCGGCCGCCCTTCCCCTGGCGGCAACGTCCGTTGCTGTATTGGCAATCGGGTGGATCTCCGCCGGCTCGGGCCGCGCGCCCCTCACCGTTGGCCGGGTGGCCCTCCCGGTGGCCCTCCCGGTGGCGGGAACGGCGGCGGGAACTCCGTCTCGTCGGGGAGTCCGGCGCCGCCCGTGCTCCCGTGGGCGATGCCCGCGTCGCCAGCGGCCTCCACCGGCCCGGCGGCCGCCTCCGGCGCGTCGGCCGAGGGCACGTCCGCCGACGCGGCGAACGCCGCCAGCGACGCCCCGTCGCAGCAGCACCACCGTCCGTGCCGCGCGTCGTACAGCCACACCGCATCGCCGTCCACCACCACCCCGATCCGCGTCCCGCGCGCCCGCTCCGCGAACGCCGCCCGGTCCAGCCGCCCGGCCAACACCTCCGCCACCAGCCGTCGGTAGCGCCCGAGTTGGTCTTCGGCGGCGGCCAGCAGCGGTCGCGGGTCCGCGCTCCCGGTGGCCGGCGGGGCGGGCGGCACCGGCAGCAGCCGCCGTCCGTCCACCCATGCCGACCAGCCGTCGGCGCACCGCGCCCGCGCCCGGTCGCCGTGCCGCTCGACGATCTGGACGGGCAGCAGCGGTTCCAGCGGCGGCAGCGGGTCGGTGGCGTCCTGGTCCGCCCACGTCGCCATCCCGCCGGGCGGGACGACAGGGCGGGGACGGAAGTCCGGTGCGGTCATGGGCAGCTCCCTCGCACGGGTGCGGTGCCGCGGTCGGCCGCCCCACCTCGCCGCATGCGCCGAGGAGTTCGGCCCGGCGGACGCAACCGGCCGCTCCGCCACATTTCCGAGTTTACGGCGTGATTCCAGCCTCTGTCCCCGGCCAGTCGCGCGGAGGGGTAAAGGTCAACTAAGGTGTGCGCTCCCCACGAGCCCGCACCTGCGCATTCCACGGAAATCCCGGACTTCGGTCCGCGAGCGACGGTTGCCCCGGCGAACCGGGACGCACCGCACCAGGCAGGGCAACGCACCATTGGGCCCGGGTTCCTTCTTATTCACCTACCTCATGAAGGCAAGGCAGAGATGGCACGACTCGCGCGACAAACCCCCCAGCAGTTCCCCCGGAAGCCGGTACATCCGGTCGACGAGGTCCTCCCGTTCGGCAAACTCGCCATCTACGGCTTCCAGCACGTCCTCGCCTTCTACGCCGCCGCGGTCGTCGTGCCGATCATGCTCGGCAACGCCGTCGGGCTGTCCCGCGAGGAACTCGTCTACCTCATCAACGCGGACCTGTTGACCTGCGGAATCGCCTCCATCATCCAGGCGTTCGGCATCTGGAAAATAGGCGTAAGAATGCCGCTCGTACAGGGCGCCACCTTCACCGCGGTCTCCCCGATGATCGCCATCGGACTGGGCGCCGGCGGCGGCACCGCCGGGCTGCTGGTGGTCTACGGCGCGGTGATCACCGCAGGCATCGCCACCTTCCTCTTCGCGCCGTTCTTCAGCAAGTTGGTGAAGTACTTCCCACCGCTCGTCATCGGCACGATCCTCACCATCATCGGGCTGACCCTCATCCCGCAGGCGCTCCAGGACGCGGCCGGCGGCGCCCAGTTGGCGGGCAAGCCGGAATTCGGCGACCCGAAGAACCTCGCCTACGCGCTGGGCACCCTGCTGTTCATCCTCGCGATCGTGCGGATCGGGAAGCCGCTGCTGAACAGCGTCTCGGTGCTGCTCGGTCTGGTCGTCGGGACGGCCGTCGCCTGGCTGCTCGGTGACGTCGACTTCAGCGCCGTGGGGAGCGCCCACTGGTTCGGCGTGAGCACCCCGTTCCACTATGGAATGCCCAAGTTCGAGGCGTTCCCGATCATCGCGATGATCGTCGTCATGCTGATCACGATGGTGGAGACCACCGGCGACGTCTACGCCATCGGCGAGATCACCGGCCGGCCGGTCAGCAACGACACCGTCGCCCGGGCGCTGCGTGCCGACGGCGTCGCCACCGTCCTCGGCGGCGTCTTCAACTCCTTCCCCTACACGACGTTCGCCCAGAACATCGGCCTGGTGCGGATGTCGCGGGTGATGAGCCGCTTCGTGGTGGTCGCGGCCGGCGGCTTCATGATCGTGCTGGGGCTGCTGCCGAAGGCCGGCACGGTCGTCGCCGCGATCCCGCATCCGGTGCTCGGCGGCGCCTCGCTCGCCCTGTTCGGCATGGTCGCCGCCGTCGGCATCCAGATCCTCGGCAAGGCGGACCTGCGCGCGGAGCGCAACGCCCTGATCCTGGCGGTGAGTTTGGGCGCCGCGTTCCTGCCCACCTCGGTCGCGCCGTTCTTCGAGCGGATGCCGCAGGAGGTCCGGGCGGTGCTCGACAGCGGCATCACCCTCGGCGGTCTGACCGTGATCGTCCTGAACCTCGTCTTCAACGTCTTCACCCGCAGCAAGTCGATGGAGATCGACTGGGACGAGTACGCCGAGGACGAGGGGGAGACCGGGGCCGCGGTGGCACCGGCCGGCTCCGCGCCGGCCGGTCCGGCGCCGCACACCCCGGGCGGGTACTGACCCACCCGGGCACGTACTAACCGCAGGGGCCGGCGGCCGTGCGGCGGGGCGGGGCCACTGGCCCCTCCCGTCGGACGGCCGCCTCACTGCACCGAGTTGAGCGCCGGCGCCTCGCCCGCCTCCCCGATCAGCTCCCAGAAGTGGTCCACCAACCGCCGCAGATACGCCGACCGCTCGGCCGCGATCTCCTTCAGCCGGGCATCGGCGCTGCGCGCCACCACATGCCCCATGTACCGCTCGGAGAAGTCCGCGAACTCCGCGTGCATGGCGCGCAAAGCATCGCTCACCCGGCTCCGGTTCAGCGTGGTGATCTCGCTGATCGGCGCGACCTGCGACTTCCAGCGGCCCTCGATGGCCGACCGCAGATGTCCGGCCAACTCCTCGACGCGCCCCATCACTCCGATCAGCCCGCGCAGCGACAGTCCCAGCGCCTCCACCAGCGCTTTGGTCTGCCGGTAGTCGCCGTGCCACTCGTTGGCCGACTCCGCCGCCCAGTACGCCTCCGGGGCCATCCCCACCAACTGCGCCAGCCGCTCCACGCTCATCTGCCGGGCCAGCCGGTGCTCGACCAGCGTCCGCGGCTGCACCCCCATCAGCACCGCCGGCGGGCACCACAACACATCGGCCAGGGCGAACAGTTGGGGCTCGGTGGGCGCCATGGAGCCGTATTCCCAGGCCTCGATCACCTCCGGGGGCACCGGTGCGCCGCACGCTGCCATGGACTGGGCGACCTGACCTGTCGTCAGGCCCACCCGGGCCCGCGCGGATCTGGCCTGAACGGGGGAGAACGGAACGCTGTTCACGTGCGCGACACCTCGCTGCACCCGGTGCGGAGCGGGGTGCTGTGGGGGAGGAGAAGGGGCGGACATGGAGGAACATCCAGGGGCGGGCAGATTAACAGATGGGAGAGAGGTACGAATCTCCAGCGACAACTCCCGCATCATGTGCGGCCGATGGGCCTGCGGTTACTGCTCGATGGTGCCGTGTGAGGCGCTCTGGCGGCGGGACGTCATCAAGGTGTTACGTGGAGGAAGGTGCGGTGTCACAGTGAGCACCGAGGCTGGCGGGTGCTGATGGGCCTTGCCGAGCGGGGCCGGTCAGTGTAGACCTGACGTTCGGTCCTCCCCCCACAATCCGATCAGGATGGGACCCCCACCTATGCGATACACGCTCGACCGCCCCCGTGCGGTCCGGTGCCCACAGTCCGCCGTGCCGGCCGCGTACGCCGAGGCCGCGCCCCGTCGCGCCGCCGTCCGTTCCGCCGAGAGAAGACGCACCCCGGCATGCCTGCCTCATGGACTGTCATGCATCTGACAATCATGCGCGGACGGCGCTCCCTGTGACCGCCGCCTGATGTCCGCCTGACTGTCACCGCCCCCATCTCGCGCGCACCCGGAGCCGCCGGCACCCCCACCAGCCGGCCCCGGCGGAACCCCAACCCGCCGCCGCAGCAGGGCGGTTGCTTCGCCCTGCCTGCGTTGCGGTCATCGGGCCATGCCTCCTGGACCGTCGACAACCCTGGTCTGACCTGCGTCAGACGAGAGGCCCCCATCGGTCCGAGGGGCGTCCCGCGCCGGCCTCCGTGTGCCCCGCCGTCACGAAAGGATCTTTCCAGGTGCTCACTTCGCACCATGCGCACCCCCAGGGCTCAGCCACGGCCCTGCTCGGCGGAACGGACCACCACCCCACCCCACCGCACGCCCAACCCGCAGGCCACGTCCTGGTCGTCGGCTCCCCGGGCCCACGTCTGGAACGCCTGGCCCACACCCTCCGCACCACCGGCCACGAGGTCAGCCACGCCCCGCCCGGCGAGGCCGGCCCCCGCGTCCACCAGGCACCCCCGGACGCCGTCGTCGCCCTCGACGAACCCGACGCCCGGCACGCCGCGGCCGACGTCATCCGCGAGGTGCGCACCGTCCCCGCCGGACGCGCCCTGCCGCTCCTCATGGTCACCGGCGCCCCCGGCGCCGCCGACCTGCTCCGCCAGGGCGCCGACGACTGCATACCCGAGTCCTCGGATCCGGACGAACTCTCCGCCCGCATCGAGGCCAAGCTCCGCCGCGTCCCCGTCCCCGTCGAGCACCTGCTCCGCGACCCGCGCACCGGTCTCTACTCCCGCCCCCACTTCCTGGACGAACTCGACCGCGAACTGCGGCGCCCCGAAGCCGCCCGGCACGGCGGCGTCCTCGCCGTCATCGCGGTCGCCGAACTCGCCGCGCTGGAGGAGCGGTTGGGGCCCCGGATCCGCCGCGAGGTCGCCGAACGGCTCGCGGGCGTCGCCGAAAGGCTCGGTGGCGCCTGCGACCGGCTCGGCCGCGACGACGAGGGCCATCTGCTGATGCTGCTCCCCGGCGTCGACGAGGAAGCCGCCCTGCGCGGCCTTCAGGCCCTGGCCACCGCCGCCGCCGGCACCCGCTTCGTCGTCGCCGACGAGAACGTGCGCCTGACCCCCGCCATCGGCTGGCTCCCGCTCACCGGCGCCACCGACGCCGCCGCGACCGTCGACCAGGCCGTCGACGCGGCCCGCGAAGCGCTCCGCCACCGCGACCTCCGCCCCGTCCGCTACGCCCCCTGGATGCGCGGGACCCCGCACCGGCACCGCCGGCCCCCGCTGCGCGCCCTGGTCCGCCCCGTGCTCTCCGGGCTCTCCCCGGTCCTGGCCCTGCTCCTGGGCATCGGCGTGCCGTTCGCCCTCTACCGGCAGGCGTACCTGGCCGGTTGGGACCTCGGCTCCGGCATGTACTGGGCGGTGGTCGCCGGGCTGGTGCTCTCCGCGCTGCTGATCATCCTGGAATGCCTCTACGCGCTGGACGCCCCGGCCCGACCGGAAAGCCCCGGCGCCCCCTACCCGGCGGCCAGCGCCGTGATCGCCGCGTACCTCCCCAACGAGGCCGCCACCATCGTCGACACCGTCGAGTCGTTCCTGCGCCAGGAGTACCCGGGCGACCTGGAGATCGTCCTCGCCTACAACACCCCGCACCCGCTGCCCGTCGAGGACACCCTCCGCGAGATCGCCGCCCGCGACCCGCGCCTGGTCCTCCTGCCGGTCGCCGGCTCCACCTCCAAGGCGCAGAACGTCAACGCCGCCGTCACCCGCGTCCGCGGCGAGTTCGTCGGCATCTTCGACGCCGACCACCACCCGGCCCCGCACGCCTTCCGCGACGCCTGGCACTGGCTCTCCCACGGCTACGACGTCGTCCAGGGCCACTGCGTGGTCCGCAACGGCGACAGCTCCCGCGTCGCCCGGCTCGTCGCCGTCGAGTTCGAGGCGATCTACGCCGTCAGCCACCCCGGCCGCACCCGGCTCCACGGCTTCGGCGTCTTCGGCGGCTCCAACGGCTTCTGGCGCACCGACCTGCTCGCCCGCACCCGGATGCACGGCTCGATGCTCACCGAGGACATCGACTCCACCCTCCGCGCGCTGACCACCGGCGCCCGCATCGCCGTCGACCGCACCCTGCTCTCCCGCGAACTCGCCCCCACCACCCTCACCGCCCTGTGGAACCAGCGCTCCCGCTGGGCCCAGGGCTGGCTCCAGGTCTCCCTCAAGCACCTCTGGAGCGGCCTGCGTTCACCGATTCTGACACTGCGTCAAAAGGTCGGACTGCTGGTCCTCCTGGGCTGGCGCGAGGTCCAGCCCTGGCTCACCCTCCAGATCCTGCCGATCCTGCTGTACGCCGTCTGGAAGGCCGGCGGTCCGGAGCACATCAACTGGGCGGTCCCGGTCTGCGTCCTGGCCCTGCTCCTCACCCTCGCCGCCGGACCCGTCCAGGCGCTCTTCGCCTGGCGCCTCGCCGTTCCCGAACTCCGCGCCCGCCGCGGCTGGTTCTGGTCCTATCTGCTGGTCTCGACCGTCTTCTACAGCCACTTCAAGAACATGGTCGCCCGCCAGGCCCACCTCAAGGAGGCCCTCGGCGACCGGCAGTGGCGCGTCACCCCCCGGGCCCAGGCCGTCAAGGCGGTGGCCCGCCGATGACCACCGCCACCGCCACCGCCGCGCCCGCCCCGGCCGGCGCCCCCGCGGCCGCCCCGCGCCGCCGCGCCGGCGACCTCGACGGCTTCCGCGGACTCGCCGCACTCAGCACCGTCGCCTTCCACGTCTGGCAGCAGTACACCGCCTACGACGCACAGGGCGCCCACCCGCCGGTGGCCAACCCCTACCTCGACGCGGCCCTCTCCCTTGAGGTCATCGACCTCTTCTTCGTGCTCTCGGCGTTCCTGCTCGCCCGCTCCTACGCCCGCGCCGCGATCGACGGCGGCTCCACCCGCCCGGCCCGCGCCTTCCTCTTCCGCCGGGCCATCCGCATCCTGCCGCTCTACGTCATCGCGGTCCTCGTCGTCTGGGCCACCCGCAACCCCACCCTCCCCGGCAACTGGCCAGACCTCCTCGAACACCTCACGTTCACCCACGTCTTCGACCAGGAGCGGATCTTCTACACCCTCGGCCCCACCTGGTCTCTCTCCCTGGAGGTGCTCTTCTACTTCGTCCTCGTGGGCCTCGGTCCGCTCGCCGTCCGCGCCTGCCGGCGCCTGCACCGCCGCGGCAGCCGGATCGCCCTCTGCGCGGCCGGCTGCCTCTTCCTCTACGCGGCCCCGCTGGGCTGGATCACCGTCGCGCACTACGTCCTGCGCATCCCGCACACCGACTGGGTCGTCTACTTCGGACCCCAGGCCCGCTTCGGCGGCTTCGCGGCCGGTATGGGACTGGCGGTGGCCCTGACCGCCCTCGGCGACCGGGCCCGGCTCACCCCGCGCACCGCCCTCACCCTCACCGCCCTCACGCTGGCCGGCCTGTTCGTCCTCTCCCACCGGTCCGAGGCGGAGAGCTTCACCTTTACCTACTACCACCCGATGGCCACCGCGCTGTGGACCCTGCTGGTCTTCGGCACCCTGCACCTCCGCCGGCGCACCGTCTGGAACCGCTTCCTGACGGCGCGTTGGCTCACCGCGGTCGGCCTGGTCAGCTACAGCCTCTTCATCTGGCACGAACCGGTCATGCTCCTGCTCCACAACGCCGGGCTGCTGCCCCAGGGCCCGGCCGGCTTCCCCTGGGCGTTGCTGATCGTCTTCGTCGCCGCCCTCCTGGCGGCCACCGCCAGCTACTGGCTCATCGAATACCCCGCCGGTCTGCTCGGCCGCCTCAAGGACGGCCACGGCCGCTCCCGGGACTTCTATCCCGAACCGGCGCTCCCATAAGGGGCGTTCGCGGCCCGTAGGCCACCGTTGCCCCGGCCCCAAAAAGGCACTCGGCCGCCGGAAGCGATCCGGCGGCCGAGTGCGTGACGAGGGGGAGCGGGCGGCGTCAGCCCACGTGGACCCGCGGCCGCCGCCGCAGATCCGGCTCCGCCCGCCGCAGCACCTCACGGGTGACCGGCGCGACCTCCCCGTCACCGAACACCAGGAACCGCAGCAGATGGCTGAACGGATGGCCCTCGGTCCAGTTGAAGTAGATGTGCGGCACCTGGCCGGTCCGCTCCCGCAGTTGCATCAGCACCGCGGCGATGGTGTTGGGCACCCCGGCGCCGGCCACCCGCAGGATGCGGGTCCCGTAGCGCTCCACGCCCTGCACATGCAGCTCGGCGGTGAAGTCCGACGAGTCCTCGACCAGCACCTCCAGGAACAACACCGGCCCGCCGTCGGGGATATGGGTCTCCTCGCGCTGGCTGTACTCCTTGGCCCGGTAGTCCTCCTCGTTCCGCTCGTCCGGCTCGTTGGCGATCACCCGCAGCGGGCCGGCCGCCATCGCCGCCTCGATCAGCCGCTCCGCCGTCGCGTCGAACACCACGTCCGCGGCGCGCAGTTCGAAGGCCCGGTGCACCCGGGAGGCGAACGACGTGAGCAGCATGCCGAGGATGAACAGCAGCGCGATCTTCAAACCGTCGGGCCGCTCGATGACGTTGGTGACCAGCGTGTACCCGAAGACCACGGTGATCGCACCGAACCCGACGGCCGCCCCCCGGTGCCCCCGGTGCCGCGCCGCGACCGTCGAGGCGAACGACGCCGACAGCATCAGCACCAGCACACCCGTCGCGTACGCACCGCTCTGCTCGTCGACGCTGGCGTCGAAGACCAGCGTGATGGCGAACGCGATGGCCAGGAAGATCAGCACCAGCGGACGGACCGCACGGGTCCACTCCGGCGCCATGCCGTAGCGCGGCAGATAGCGCGGTACGAGGTTGAGCAGGCCCGCCATCGCCGACGCCCCGGCGAACCACAGGATCGCGATGGTCGACAGGTCGTAGACCGTCCCGAACGCCTCACCGAGGTGCTGGTGCGCCAGATACGCCAGCGCCCGCCCGTTGGCCGCGCCGCCGGGCGCGAACTCCTGCTGCGGGATCAGGATGGTGGTGGCCAGGCTCGACAGCAGCAGGAAGGCGCTCATGATCAGGGCCGCGGTGGTCAGCAGCCGGCGGGTGTCCCGGATCCGGCCGGCCGGCTTGGCCGCGTCGTCCCCGGCGTCCCCGCGCACCTGCGGCATCACGGCCACCCCGGTCTCGAACCCCGACATGCCCAGCGCCAGCTTCGGGAAGACCATCAGCGCCACGCCGACCATCGCCAGCGGCGAGGAGTGCTGCGCGGACATCGCCTGCCACCAGTCGCCGATCGCGATCGGGTGCGAGAGCACCTGCCAGACCGACGTGGCCAGCACGACGACGTTGAGCACCAGATAGACGCCGACCAGCGCCACGGCGATCCCGATCGCCTCCCGGAACCCCTTGAGGAACACCGCACCCAGCGCGGCGAGCAGCAGCAGCGTGATCCAGAGGTTGGCGCCGTGCAGCGCGGCCGGGGCGAAGGGGTTCTCCACGACGTGCGCCGAGGCGTCCGCCGCCGACAGCGTCATGGTGATGACGAAGTCGGTGGCGGCGAACCCCAACAGCACCAGCACCAGCAGCTTCCCCGCCCACCAGGGCAGCAGCCGCTCCAGCATCGCGATCGAACCCTCGCCGTGCGGGCTCTCCTTGGCGACCCGCCGGTAGACGGGCAGCGCGCCGAGCAACGTCAGCGCGATCAGCACCAGCGTGGCGAACGGCGACAGCAGCCCGGCCGCCAGCGCCGCGATGCCCGGCTGGTATCCCAGCGTCGAGAAGTAGTCGACGCCCGTCAGGCACATCACCCGCCACCAGGGGTGCCCCTTGTGCTCGGCGGGCGGCGTGCCGTGCGGCCCGGGGTGCCGGGCCCGCTGCTCGCTCAGCCCGTCCAGCAGCCAGGACCGCCACCTCGGTGAGGCGGCGGCGGGCGGCGGAGCGGGGTCCACCTCGGTACTGGTCATGCGGCCACGTCCTGCCGATCGTCAGTCGTCCCACCGGCCGCTGCGGGGAACGGCCGCCGGGTGGTTGGTTGATGGTTGGGTGTCGGTGGGTTGGGGTGAGGGAGGGCGGGCGTGGGGGGTACGCGTTCGCGGGTGGTGCGAGGCGCCGGCGTGCGTGCCGCGTGCGGCCGCGGCCGCCGCGTGTGCGTGAGCCGGCGTGCCACAGGGTGCGCAGGGCCCGCGAGGATCGCGAAGCGCTGAGCGGACCGGTGCCTCACGTATCCGGACGCGGAGGCGTCCTGGGCACGGCCGGCGCGATGGACGGACGAGCCGATGTCTCAGCCAAGGGCCGGCGCGGCCGCCCGCCGGGAGAAGCGCTCCAGGCCGTGTCGGCCTAACCCCTCGGCGCAGCGCACCCCGGCAACTCCCTTCGCCATCCGGAACTTCCCGCTCTTCCTGGTCGTCCCGTTCTTCCCGCTAAGGGTCGATTCGGTCCAACTCGCCACCTCTTGCTGCCCGTCGCCACAGCCCACGGTCGTCCTGGGAACCCGCGGGCAACGAGGAGCGAGTATGCAACACGCCCCCGCGCACGCGCGCCCCAGGGGCGCGTCCGGGACCATCCGGTGTCCAGACCTCCGGCATCAGGGCCGCGTCAGAAACTCCCCGTGGCCCATACACACGGCGTTAAGTTCCGCGCCGAACCGGCTTCCGGTCCGCCGACCCGCGCACCCTGACTCCAGGCCCACCCACGTCGAAACCCGTCCCTGCCCCACCGGCGGCTCCGGCTCGGAGGTCAGTCCGTCCGCCCGGTGCCCCGTCGTCGGGGCAGGCCCCAGGAGGTGTTCCGATGGCCGCCCTTCACCACCCCGTCCCCGCCCATCCGCCGCCCGCTCGCCATCCCGCCGCCCCACGCTCTCCCCGGCCTGCGCCCCGACGCCCGCGTCTCCTTGCGGGGCGGGCCCTCGGCGGGGCGCCGCCCGCCGACGCACTGGGACGCGATCTCGCGCTGCCGGTCGGCGCCGCCGCCACCGCGGTCGTGGTGACGGCCCTGCTGGTGACCGGTCAGGCCGCCCACCTCGCGTTCTCGCTGACGGCGTTCGCGCTGCTGACCGTCGCCGTCGCCGCGGCGGCCCGGACCCGCGTGGTCCCCGCCGTCGTCCTCGTCTCCTGGGCGTTCTTCGACGGCTTCGTGGTGCACCAGCGCGCGGAGCTGGCCTGGCAGCAGACCGACCGGACGAGCCTGTGGGTCCTCGCGGGCGCGGGGTTGGTGGGGGCCGGGTGCGCGGCGGTGACACGGGCCGCGCGGGCGGTGAAGGCCGCGCGCGAGGGCTCGGACTGAGATCGCGGGCGTTCCGTCGCGGGGCCGGGGTGGGCGGTGCGCCCGGTGGTCAGCGGTGGCAGAGGCCCCGGCGGCGTCCGCGGCGTCCGCCGGAGCGGAACGGGCAGCAGGCCCGGCCGGCGCGCGGGGCGAGGAAGCCCAGGCCGATGCCCAGCATCCAGGTGTCCTTGGCGAGCGCGATGCCGTCCTGGGTGGGGCGGAGGCTGCCCGGTTCGTGCATGCCGGGCAGGCGCAGATAGAGGCCGACCAGGCCGCCGGCGAAGCCGGTCAGGCCCAGACCCGCCAGGCGGGTCGGCACGAACGGGGCGAGCAGCGCGCTGCCGATGGCGATCTCCGAGGCGGCCAGCAGCCGGGTGAACCGCTCCGGGGGCAGCTTCGTCAGGAACGGGTACGCCGTGCACGCCATGCCGTGCACGGTTTCGGCGGTCGCCTGGTCGGCCTGCCACTTGGTCAGTCCGGAGTTCAGGAGGAACGCGCCGGTGATCAGACGGGGGGCGATGTCGCGCGGTTCGGGCACCTGCATCATGGGAGCCTCCAGGGGCTACAGGTCGGTGCGTGAGCGGGACGGGAAGCGGGTCCTGCGCCGCCGCCGGCCGGCCCGGGACCGGGCCCGGGGGAGTGCGGTGCGGCCCCTGTGCGGCCCTTCGACCGAGGTTAGCGAGGGGTGGGCGGGGCTGCATCCGCTGCGCGGGCGCCCCGACGCGGCGGCGACCGGCGGGCGGGGCGGGCTTTGCGCCTGACGGCCGCGTACGGGGTCAGGGCGTCGGCTCGTCCCACTGGTCGAGGAGGGTGTCGATACCGTCGTCGCCCAGGCCGCCCGGGGTGTGCCTCTCGTCCAGGGACTGCTCGGTCCAGATGACCTTGCCGCCGGGGGTGTAGCGGGTGCCCCAGCGCTGGGCGAACTGGGCGACCAGGAACAGCCCGCGCCCGCCCTCGTCGGTGGTGGCGGCCCGCCGCAGGTGCGGGGAGGCGCTGGTGCCGTCGGAGACCTCGCAGATCAGGGCGCGGTCGTAGAGGAGGCGGACGCGGATCGGCTGGGCGCCGTAGCGGATCGCGTTGGTGATCAGTTCGCTGAGGATCAGCTCGGTGGTGAAGCCGATCTCCTCCAGTCCCCAGGACTCCAGGGTGCGCATGCAGGCGGCGCGGACGGGGCCGACGGCCGCGGGGTCGGAGGGGACCTCCCATTCGGCGACCCGGTCCGGGGCGAGGAGCCTGGTGCGGGCCACCAGCAGGGCGACGTCGTCGCTGGGGTGCGGGGACAGCATGGCGTCCAGGACGTCGGTGCAGGTCTGCTCCGGTGTGCGGTCCGGGGCGCCGGCGAGGGCGCTGCGCAGCAGTTCCAGACCGGCGCCGATGTCGTGGTCGCGGTTCTCGATGAGCCCGTCGGTGTAGAGGACGAGCTGGGAGCCTTCCTCCAGGGTCAGTTCGGCGGTCTCCACGGGCAGGCCGCTGCCGACGCCGAGCGGTGGCGAGACCGGCACCTGGGGGAAGGCGACCGTCCCGTCGGGGCGGACCACGGCCGGCCCGGGGTGGCCGGCCCGGGCCAGGGTGACGCGCCCGTCCACCGGGTCGTAGATGGCGTAGAGGCAGGTGGCGCCGGTGATGCCCGTGCCGCCGTCGCCGACGAGGGCGAACTCCGCCTCGGCCGCCGCCTCGTCGGTCGGCGCGGTCGCCCCGGGCGCCCCGCCGGCTCCCTCCTGCTCCCGGCCCGCCCCCCGGCCCCCGCTCCCGTCCCCGCCCGTCTCCCGCTCGCTCGTGCGGGCCTCGTCGGTGTCGATGTGGCTGACGAGTTCGTCGAGGTGGCCGAGGAGTTCGTCGGGCGGCAGGTCCAGCGCGGAGAAGTTGAGGACCGCGGTGCGCAGCCGGCCCATGGTGGCGGCGGCGTGCAGACCGTGGCCGACGACGTCGCCGACGACCAGCGCGACCCGGGCGCCGGGCAGCGGGATCAGGTCGAACCAGTCGCCGCCGACGCCCGCCTGGGCGGGCAGATAGCGGTGCGCGACCTCCAGGGCCGACTGGTCGGGCAGGGCGTGCGGCAGGAGGCTGCGCTGGAGCGTGATGGTGGTGGCGTGCTCGCGGGTGTAGCGGCGGGCGTTGTCGATCGAGACGGCGGCCCGCGCGGCCAGCTCCTCGGCGAAGGACATGTCCTCCGCGCCGAACTCCTCGGAGGTGTCGGCGCGCCAGAAGTTGGCCAGGCCCAGCACCACCCCGCGGGCCTGGAGCGGGACCGCGATCAGCGAGTGGATGCCGTTGTCCAGGAAGCGCTGGGTGTCGACCGGGTCCCGGGCCCGCCACTCGTGCTCGGCGCGCAGGTCGCGGACGAGGACCGGGCGGCCGCCGGCGATGCCCGCCGTGATGGGGCTGCCGGGTACAAAGCGGATCCGCTCGCCGACGCGGTAGGCCGCCGAGCCCTCCGGGACGCCGCTGACCGCCAGCCGCCGCATCGGGGCCCGTCCGCCGGCCGGTTCGTCGCCGCGCAGCACCGGCTCCAGCAGTTCGACGGTGGCCACGTCGGCGAACCGGGGGACCGCGACCGCGGCGAGTTCCTCCGCCGTGCGCGTCACGTCCAGGGTGCCGCCGATCCGCATCCCCGCGTCGTAGAGCAGCTTCAGGCGCCGCTGGGCGACCTCGGCCCGGCCGGTGAGCGCCTGGAGTTCGGTGGTGTCCCGCAGGGTGACGGCGGTGCCCTGGGGGCCGCCGTACGGGGCGGTGGGCCGGATGTTCACGGCGAGCAGCCGGTCGCCGGCCGGATGCACCTCGTCGGTCGCCGCCCGTCCGGAGGCCAGCAGGTCGGCCATGTCCGGTTCCAGGCCGAGCTCGGTGACCCGGCGGTGTTCGGGCTTCTCGGGCAGGGCGAGCAGCCGGCGGGCCTCGTCGTTGGCGAGCAGCAGCCGTCCGTTGCTGCCGACGATGAGCACGCCCTCGCGGACCGCGTGCAGCACCGCGTCGTGGTGGTCGTACATCCGGGCCATCTCGCCCGGGTCCAGGCCGTGGGTCTGGCGGCGCAGCCGGCGGTTGACCAGGGCGGCCCCGGCGATCCCGACGGCCAGTGCGCCGGCCGCGCTGCCGATCAGCAGCGGCAGCCGTTGCAGCGCCCACTCGTCGGTGCGCTGCGCCTTGATGCCGGCCGCGACCAGTCCGACGACCCGGCCGCCGGCGTCCTTCGCGGGCACGGTGGTGTCCACGGCGCGTCCGAGATGGGAGGAGGTGGTGGTGGTGAGCGTCCGGCCGGCGAGCGCCGGGCGGTAGTTGCTGGTCACCCGGGTGCCGATCAGCCGGGGGTCGGGGTGGGTCCAGCGGATGCCGGCGGGGCTGAACGCGACGAGGTAGTCGAGGCCGGCCACCTTGCGGGCCTCCTCCGCACGCGGCTGGAGGAGGGCGGAGGGGTCGGCGGACCGCATCGCGGAGACGACGCCGGGGGTGCGGGCGAAGGCGAGGGCGGCGGCCGCCGAACGCTGTTTGGCTTCCGCCAGGCTCGCCTGCTGGTTCTGCAGGGCGAGCACCGTCCCGGCCGCCACGACCAGCAGGACGACGAGGGCGAGTTGCAGCACGAGCACCTGGCCCGCGACGCTGTGCGGGCTCAGCACCGAGCGAAGACGGCGCCCGATAGCAGCTTTTCGCCCCGAATTTTCCATCACTCGCCATATGTAACATTGCGGGCGCCCGCTGGGCGATCAGCTGCGCCGACGCCATAAGCGTTCCTTTTGGACTAACAAAGTGCCTTTGTGAGGGCAAATTTGGTCGGATGTGAGGCGTGGTCGGCGCCGGATCATGAGCCTCCGAGGGGCGCGGAACGCCGGTTCCACACTGCGTAGCGGTGGTGCGACACAAGGTAGTCGCACAGGTATGCGGAATCAGGGATTCGGGGCAGCGAGCGTTTCCGGCCGGGGGATCGCCAACGGGCCGTTGCGGACCGCCGTTTCCGGGTCCGAGGATCCCGACGTCCCCCATGCCACCGGCCGTGCGCCGGTCGGCCGGCATGCCTGCCATCTCGCCAGGAGGTCCCTGTGAACGACCGGATGACGCTCGCCCCGGACGCGGCACGGCAACTCGCCACCACCACCAAGACCACCCCCCAGATGCGCGGCATCACCCCGCGCTACCTGCTGCGCGCCCTGCCGTGGGTGGACGTCGAATCCGGCGTCTTCCGCGTCAACCGCCGCCGCACCTACGTCCTCGGCGACGACCGGCTCAGCACCTACCAGGACGGCGACACCCATCGCGTCATCCCCGGCGACCTGCGCGAACTCCCGTACCTGCGCGAGGCGGACGACGCGCTGCTGACCGAACTCGCCGCGGAGTTCACCACGATGACCTTCGACACCGGTCAAGTACTCGTCGACGGCGGCGACGTGACGGACCGTCTGCTCGTCATCGTGCAGGGCCGGGCGGAGAAGCGGGCACGCGGCCGCTACGGCGAGGACGCGCTCCTCGAAGTGGTCGGCGACGGCCAGTTCTTCGACCTCGACGCCTGGACGCGGTCCGCCCCGATGCCGTACCGGGTCACCGCGCTCACCCCCGGCACCGCGCTCTGCCTGGACCGCGCCGCCCTCGCCCGGCTGGGCGAGGGCGAACCGGCCCTGCGCGCCGCGATGGACGCCTACCTCGCCTCGGACGGCGTGCTGCCGGGCGGCGAGGTGCCGGTGGACCTCAGCTCCGGGCACAGCGGCGAACCCGACCTGCCGGCGACCTACGTCGACTACGAGGACGAGCCCCGCGAGTACCACATGAACCTCGCCCAGACCGTGCTGCGCGTCCACACCCGGGTCTCCGACCTCTACAACGGCCCCATCGACCAGGTCCGCGCCCAGGCCAACCTCACCGCGCACGCGCTGCGCGAGCGGCAGGAGGCCACCCTCCTCAACCACCCCGAGTACGGCCTGTTCAACAGCGTCGCCCCCGGCCAGCGCGTGCAGGCCCGCAACGGCGCGCCCACCCCGGACGACCTCGACGAACTGCTCACCCGGGTCTGGAAGCAGCCGAGCTACTTCCTCGCGCACCCCCGCACGATCGCCGCGTTCGGCCGGGAATGTACCCGGCGGGGCGTGCCCCCGGTGATCGACACCAGCTTCGGCAGCCCGCTGCTGACCTGGCGCGGAGTGCCGCTGCTCCCCTCCGACAAGGTGCGCTTCTCCGGCGGTGCGGAGACCGGCACCACCGAGATCCTGCTGATGCGGGTCGGCGAGGCCGAGCAGGGCGTGGTCGGGCTGCGCCCGGCGAGCGTCGCCGACGAGATGGAACCCGGCCTGTCCATGCGGAACATGGGCGTCGACAAGAAGGGCATCACCTCGTTCCTGATGACCGCGTACTTCAACGCCGCGGTCCTCGTCGAGGACGCCCTCGCGGTCCTCCAGAACGTCGAGGTGTCCCGCTACCATGACTACTCCTGACCTGCTGGGACTCCCGGCGACCGCACCCGGCGCGACGGGCGTCCCCACCGCCGCGTCGCCCGCGGCGGGCACCGCCTCCCGGGTGCCCCCGCCCGCGGCGACACCACCCCCCGAAGCCGCCGGCGCCACCTGGCCCGGCATCGGCGCGACGGGTCGTCAGAACTCCCAACAGCCCTCCTTCTCCCCGGAGTTGGCGCGCCGGGACATGCCGATCCTGCACCGGACCGTCAACGGCAAACCGCTGGTCTGGCTCGACAACGGGGCCACCACCCAGAAGCCCCGCCAGGTCATCGAGGCGGTGTCCGGCTTCTACGGGGCGGGCAACTCCAACATCCACCGCGGTGCGCACACCATGGCCCGCGAGGCCACCGAGGCGTACGAGGGGGGCCGGGCGGCGGTCGCCCAGTTCCTGGGCGCGGGCTCCCCGGACGAGATCGTCTTCACCCGCGGCACCACCGAGGCGATCAACCTCGTCGCGCAGAGCTGGGGCCGGGCCAACCTCGGCCCCGGCGACGACATCCTCGTCCCGGTACTGGAGCACCACTCCAACATCGTCCCCTGGCAGATGGTGGCCAAGGAGACCCGGGCCCGGGTGGTGCCCGTCCCGCTGCGGCCGGACGGGCAGATCGACCTCGACGCCTACGCCGACCGGCTCTCCATGCGGACCCGGCTGGTGGCGCTCAGCCAGGCGTCGAACGTGCTGGGCACCGTCCCGCCGGTGAAGGAGATGACCGCACTGGCGCACCGCTACCGGGCCAAGGTCCTGGTCGACGGCGCCCAGGCGGTGGCCCACTTCCCGGTCGACGTGGCGGACCTCGACGCCGACTTCTACGTCTTCTCCGGCCACAAGCTGTTCGCCCCCACGGGCATCGGCGCCCTGTACGCCAAGCCGGAGATCCTCGAAGCGATGGCGCCGTGGCAGGGCGGCGGCAACATGATCGAGTCCGTCTCCTTCGAGCAGACCGACTACGCGCCCGTCCCGCACCGCCTGGAGGCCGGCACCGGGCACATCGCCGGAGTGGTCGGCCTGCTCGCCGCGGTGAACTGGCTGACCGGCTTCGACCGGCCCGCCGTCGCCGCGTACGAGACCGAACTGCTCGGCTACGCCCAGCAGGCCCTGGCCACCGTTCCCGGCCTGGACCTGATCGGCTCGGCCCCCGACCGGATCGCGGTGCTGACCTTCACCCTGGCCGGCCACGACCCGGTGGAGATCGCGGACTGGCTGGACCGCGACGGGATCGCCGTCCGGGCCGGCCACCACTGCGCCCAGCCGGCCCTGGCCCACTACGGCCTGGCGAGCGCGGCCCGCGCCTCGCTGGCCCTCTACAACACCCCGGAGGAGGTGGATCAGCTGGCCGCCTCGCTCCAGCGGCTCCAGAAGTCCGGCTGAGCCGCCGGGGCCCGATGTCCCGCTGACGTCAACGCGCACCCGCGGTGTGTAGGGTGAGGGGCTGCGAAGGGGAGTAGCCCCGCAAACCGGTCGTCGACACACTGGAGCCCACGCGGCTCCCGGTGGCCGGGCCCACGCAGTCTCTGCGCGGGCGGGCGAGACCTTCGGCCCTTTGTCGACGAATTCTTCCAACGCGTCGGCGGGGTCGAAGCCGTGCCGCCGCTCCCACGCCGGTCGTCGTCGATGCCCGCCGGAGCGGAAAGGCTGACGATCAGCGTGTTGCATTTCGTTCTGCTCATCGCCTGCGCGGTGGCGATCTACCTCTCCTGCGAGTGGTTCGTCAACGCCGTGGAATGGCTGGGTGAGCGGCTCAACGTCGGCCGGATGGCGGTGGGCACCATCCTCGCCGCCTTCGGCACCGCACTGCCGGAGTCCGTGGTGACCCTGGTGGCGGTGACCACCGGCGCCACCCCGGAGGCCAAGAACATCGGCGTCGGCGCCGCGATGGGCGGCCCGCTGGCGCTGGCCACCGTGGCGTACGGCGTGACCGGCACGATGCTGCTGCTCCAGCGGCGCAAGCGGCGCGCGGCGGCCCTGGCGGGCGTCCCCGCCGGCGGGGACGCGCCGGAGGCGGCCACCGGCGAGCTCGGTACGCCCCAGGACATGCGGCGGCTGGCCAAGGACCAGTCGTGGTTCCTGCCGGTCTTCGTCGTCAAGGTCGCGCTCGGCTTGGTCGCCTTCGCCTTCAAGCCGGTGCTGGGCCTGGCGTTCTTCGCGGTGTACGCGCTCTACTTCTGGCGCGAGATCCGCGGGGACCACGAGGAGGACGAGGAGGGCGTCGAGCTGGAGCCGCTGAAGTTCCAGCCGAAGGCGGCGTCCCCGGCGACCTGGGCGGTCGTCGCCCAGACCCTGCTCACCCTGGTCGTGATCTTCTTCGCCTCGCAGCTCTTCGTCCACCAGTTGGACGCCATCGGCCCGATGCTCGGACTCTCCGCCTCGGTCACCGCGCTGCTGCTCTCCCCGATCGCCACCGAGCTCCCGGAGATCATGAATGCGGTGATCTGGGTCCGCCAGGGCAAGACGAAGCTGGCACTGGCCAACATCTCCGGCGCCATGATGATCCAGGCCACCGTCCCCAGCGGCCTCGGACTGCTCTTCACCAGCTGGCACTTCGACACCGCCCTGGTGTGGGCCGGCCTGGTCACCATGATCGCGATCGGCTACCTGCTGATGCTGATGCGGGCGCACGCCCTCACCGCCGGCCGGCTGGCCCTGGCGGCCGGCTTCTACGTCGTCTTCGGCCTGGGACTGATCCCGATCCTGGGGTGAGGACCGCCGGGCGGACCCGGGGCGGCGGCCGGCTCAGGCATGGTGCTCAGGCATGGTGGGCCAGGGCCGCGTGCGGGTCCGCGGCCCCGGCCTCCGGGGTGTGGTCGAGGTGGACGGTGGCCGCCGTGAGCCGCGGTACGCCGTGGATCAGCGCGTGTTCGGCGGCCACCGCGATGCGGTGGCCCTCGGCCACCGTCAGCCGCGGGTCGAGGACGATGTCCGCCTCGGCCCGCAGCGCATGGCCGATCCAGCGCATCCGCAACTGCCCCACCCCGCGCACCCCGGGCACCTCCCGCAACGCGGCCTCCGCGGCCGCCACCAGATCCGGGTCCACCGAGTCCATCAGCCGCCGGAACACCTCCCGGGCGGCGTCCTTGAGGACCAGCAGGATCGCGGCGGTGATCAGCAGGCCGACGACCGGGTCGGCGGCCCGCCAGCCCAGCGCCGCACCGCCCGCGCCCAGCAGCACGGCCAGCGAGGTGAAACCGTCGGTACGGGCGTGCAGCCCGTCCGCGACCAGGGCCGCGGAGCCGATCCGGCGGCCGATCCGGATGCGGTACCGGGCCACGCACTCGTTGCCCAGGAACCCGACCAGCGCGGCCGCCGCGACCGCCCACAGATGGGCCACGTCCCGCGGATGCAGCAACCGGTCGACGGCCGCGTAGAGCGCGGGCACCGCGGACGCCGCGATGGTGAGCACGATGGCCACGCCGGCCAGGTCCTCGGCCCGGCCGTAGCCGTAGGTGTAGCGGCGGGTGGCGGCCCGCCGGCCGAGGAGGAAGGCGACGCCGAGGGGGACGGCGGTCAGGGCGTCCGCGGCGTTGTGCAGGGCGTCGCCGAGCAGCGCCACCGAGCCGGACAGGGCGAAGACGGCGGCCTGCATCACCGTGGTCAGCCCCAGCACGGCCAGCGAGAGCCACAGCGCCCGCAGGCCCTCGCGGGAACTCTCCAGCGCGTGGTCGACCTTGTCCCGGGCCTCGTGGCTGTGCGGGGTGAGGGCGTGCGCGAGCCGGTGCCGCAGCCGGGCCGCGCGGGAGCGGCCGGCGGGATGCGGGTGGTGGTGGACGGGGCCGTCGTGGTGGGAGTGGGGTTCGGGAACCGGCGTCTGCGCGTTCACGGGCATCGCACCTCTCCGCCTCGGGGGCGCGGCTTGTGCCGGGCGCCCTCGATGCTCATTATGTGCGTATGAGCGCACGCATGCACCTATCAACTGCGCACGCTGCGCAGGAGCCCTCCGACGGCGCCCGGCTGACCGCCGCCGTGGAGATCCTCGGGCTGCTCGCCGACCGCACCCGGCTCACCCTGCTGCGACGCCTGGGCGCCGGCGAGGCCGACGTCAGCACCCTGACCGAGACCTGCGACGCCTCCCGCACCTCCGTCAGCCAGCACCTCGCCCGCCTCCGCCTCGCCGGGCTGGTCACCGTCCGCAAGGACGGCCGCCGCGCCGTCTACGCGCTGCGCCACGGGCACCTGCGGCGCCTGGTCGACGAGGCCCTCAGCGCCGCCGACCACCAGGTCCGGCACCTGCCGCCGCACGACTGACCCGCCCCCGGCGCCGCGCCCGCACAGGCGCCGCCCGCCGCCACTCCACATGTCCTCCGCCCGGAGAACTCCTACCGTGGAGGAATGCGCGTCCTGGTGATCGACGGCGAGCCCCGCACGGCGGCACTGCTGCGCCGCGGCCTCACCGAGGAGGGCTATGTCGTCGACCTGGCCTCCACCGGCCCGGAGGCCGTCTGGCAGGCCCACGAGGTGCCCTACGACCTGATCGTCCTGGACGTGCTGCTACGCGGCTTCGACGGCTTCGAGGTGTGCCGCCGCCTGCGGGCCGGCGGTTGCTGGCCGCCCGTCCTGGTGCTCAGTGCCCGCAACGAGGTCAGCGACCGGGTCCGGGGCCTGGACGCGGGCGCCGACGACTACCTGGCGAAGCCGTTCAGCTTCGCCGAGCTCTACGCCCGGCTGCGGGCACTGACCCGCCGCGGCGGCCATGCCCGCCCGGCCCTGATCGCGGTGGGCGACCTGCGGCTGGACCCGGCCACCCGGCGGGCCTGGCGCGCCGGGGTCGAACTCCGGCTCTCGCCCAAGGAGTTCGCCCTGCTGGAACTCTTCCTGCGGCACCCCGGAGAGGTGCTGACCCGGACCCTGATCCTGGAACAGGTCTGGGAGTACCCCTGCGACGGGGTCTCCAACGTCGTCGACCAGTACGTGGGCTATCTGCGCCGCAAGCTCGACCAGGGCGGCCGGGCGTCCCATCTGGAGACCGTCCGCGGCGCCGGCTACCGGCTGCTCAACCCCGCCCCCGTGACCAGCGGTTGACCCGCGCGCCCCCCATGTGAGGACTCACATCCGCCGTACACGGTCCCCTCATCAAGTGCTCCGCATACTTGCCGGGACCGCACCGGACGCCGGACCGGAGCCGGAGCACCGACGCCTCGGCACCGCGACGCATCGGTACCGCGACGCCCCCGCGCCCCGGCGAACCGGACCACGTGCAACCCAGGAGAGGGGAATTCCATGGGGACCACCACCAAGGCGTACCGTCTGCGCACCACCGTCATCGGCGCCGCGTGCGCGGCCCTGCTGGCCGGCGGCGCCGGCACCGCGATCGCCGCTCCGAGCGCGGTACCCGACCTGCACTCCGCCACCGTCGCCACGGCCGTGGCCAGGACGCACGAGTCGATCGGCGTCAAGGCGAGCGCCAAGTCCGTCAGGGCCGGTCAGTCGGTCACCCTCAGCGGCCGGACCCACGGCATCAAGATGGGCAGCAGGCTCACCGTGCAGCACCTGCACAAGGGCAGGTGGACCACGTTGCACGCCAACACCAAGACCAAGCACGGCGGTTACTACAGCGTCAAGGTCAAGCTCAACACGAAGGGCAAGGAGATGCTGCGGGTCGCCCACGGCCACACGCACTCGGCGCCCGTGACCGTGAGGGTGCACTGACCCACCGGCACGGCTGCCGTCAGCGCACCGTCCCCCACGTGCGCTGACGGCAGCCCGCACCGTCCCGCCCCGCCACATCCGGCAGCGAGTGTGCCCGGGGCGGGACGGTCGCGCGGACCGTGGAGCCGTCGGCCGAGGGGTGGTCGGCGGGGAGGGCGGGCGTCCACTGCCCCGGCGGAGGCGGCCGAGCGGCGCCGGAAAAATACGTGGCGGCGCCGGAGGGGGCCGGGCTATGGTCGTCGGCAGCCGTTGAGGAAAGGGAGGTGAGACCTGATGACCGTCGTCGTGGTGTCGGGCATTGCCCGCATGCAGCAGACCATCACTCTTCCCTCCGTGGTCTCCGGCTGACTCGCCTTTCTTTCGCGTACGTGCCTGTGTGCCGTGCGCCGCGCCGGGGCCCGTTTTTCCCGAAAGGGCCATCCCGTTGTTCAACTTCGCTTTCTCCGCTGCGCATCCGCTGACTGGCTACGGCTGGGACGACGGGTTCGCGGAGAGTTTCACCCCCTTTGCCGGGCAGGGGTTCGTGCCCGGTCGGATCGTGCGTGTGGACCGCGGTCGGGTGGACGCCGTCGTGCCTGACGGGGACAGCGTTCGGACCGTGCTGGCGGACGCCGCGCTGGTGGCGACCGGCGACCCGATGCGGGTGCCGTGCACCGGCGACTGGGCCGTGATCGACCTGGAAAACGGCCGCGTCGGGGACCATCTCGACGGCGTGGTGCGGGCGTTGCTGCCGCGCCGCACCGCGATCATGCGGTCCACCTCGTCGAAACGCTCCGAGGGACAGATCCTCGCGGCGAACGTCGACTACGCGGTGGTCGCGGTCTCCCTGGCGGAGGCGCTGGACCTGGACCGCGTCGAACGGTTCGTCTCCCTGGTGTGGGAGAGCGGCGCACAGCCGGTGGTCGCCCTCACCAAGGCGGACCTGGTGGCCGACCCGGCCGCCCTCGGCCACCTCGTCGAGGACACCTCGGCCGCCGCCCCCGGCGTCCAGGTACTCGCCGTCAGCGCGGCGACCGGGGACGGCCTCGACACGCTGTCCGCGCTGCTGACCGGTGCCACCTCCGTCCTCCTGGGACGCTCCGGCGCCGGCAAGTCCACCCTCGCCAACGCCCTCTACGGGGCTGACGTCCAGCACGTCCAGGCGGTCCGCGACCAGGACGGCAAGGGGCGGCACACCACCACGACCCGCGATCTGCTGAGGCTGCCCGGTGGCGGCGTGCTGATCGACACTCCGGGGCTGCGCGGCGTCGGCATGTGGGACGCGGAGGCCGGGCTGGCCCGGACCTTCGCCGACGTCGAGGAACTGGCCGAACGGTGCCGTTTCCACGACTGCGCCCACGATGCCGAACCTGGCTGTGCTGTCCAAGAAGCCGTGGAGAACGGTGAGTTGACCGTCCGTCGACTCACCAGCTACCGCAAGCTGCTGCGCGAGAACCAGCGGATCGTGGCCAAGACCGACGCCCGGATGCGCGCGGAGATCCGGCGTGACTGGAAGCAGAAGCAGGCGTTGGGGCGGCACATGATGGAGCGGAAGAGGGGGGCGGGGGCCGTGCGGAGGCCGGGCCGGTAGGGCGTCCGGCGTCTTCCGGACACGCCTCCCGCACCGTGCCGACAGCAGTCCGGTGCGGCAGGAAGGGACTTGTGGGGCGGTGGTCGTCCGGGCGTCAGCCCGCGATCACCGCCCCCACCCAGGCGCCCAGCACCAGCAGGCAGGCGAACAGCTCCACCAGCACGCTCAGGCCGACGGCGCGCAGCACCGTGCGGGTGGACGCCCAGGCGTCGCCGTGGCTGCCGAGGCGGACCCGTTCGAGGGCGTAGAGGCCGCCGACCGCCCCCAACGGGCAGCCGATCACGGGGAGCAGGAAGAACCCCGCGATCGCGGCCAGGCCCGCGAGGACCAGCGTGCGGTAGGGCGCGCCCGCCTCGCGCGGATTGCGGGGCGGGAGCAGCCACGTGAGCACCTGGTTGAGGAGCAGCACGCCGGTGCCGGCCATCAGCACCGTCCAGGCGAGCGAGGACCGCTCCGTCGTCGCCCACCACAGCAGCCCCGCCCACACCACCAGGGGCCCCGGAATGCCCGGGACCAGCACTCCGAGGACCCCGAGCAGCATCACGATCCCGACGACGATCAGCTGCCCGATGTTCACGGGGCGGCCCCGGAGGCGCCGGTGCCCGGCCGCGCCCGGCGCGACGCACGCCCGGCGACGGCTGGCACGCTGCGCTCTTTCTGGGCCCGCATGGCCCAAGCCTGCCGGAGGCGAACCGGGCGCGCTTCCTGGAATGCCCTTTTCGCGCCCTGTTTCGGCGGCGTGCGCCACGGAACAATGCGACGCATGAAACAGCAGGGGGCGGGGCGCGGCGGGGAGGACGACTGGTGGTGGCGCGAGCTGTACGGGGACGGCCCCGGGGAGGAGAGGGCGGGCGCCGAGCGTTCCGGTGGAGCCCGTCCGGACGGCGCCTCGGACACTTTCGACGACCGGATCGAGTCGGCGCTGCGGACGGTGCGGTGCCCGGGCGCGGACGCGGGTGCGAGCGCGGGCGCAGGCGCGAGCGCGGGCGCGTCGGGGGCGCCGGCGGCCGCGCCGGATCCGCGGGTTGCGCCACCGGCCGGGGCGGCGCCGGGTCCGAACGGGCGCACGCCGGCCGGGCGGCCACCGGCGTCGTCGTCGGCGGCGGCCTCGGCTAGATCGTCGACCACGGCCCCAGAATCCGGGGCTGAGTCCGAGGCGGCGGCCGCCCCGGAGGCGTCCGGCTCCGGGGAGTTGGAGTTGGCGGAGGCGTTCGAGCCCCGGCCGTGGGAGCCGAGCGGATGGGAGCCGCGGCCCTGGGAGCTGCCCGCCCCGTCGGGGCCGTCCCCGCTCGAAGCATCGGAACCGCTCCTGTTCCCGAACACCGGGCGGACTGCCGGCCCGACCATCGACCCGAGCGCAGGCCCGGCCGCGGACGGCCCCACCACCGCCGGCGCGTCCGCCGATCCCGACGACGCCTGCGGATTCCCCGAGGCCGATCCGGAGGCCCTCGACGAGTTGGTGCCCGACACCGTCCTGGACGGTGCCGCATTCGGCTCCGTGGCGGTCCGCGGGGTCTCGCAGCGCGGGGCCGGTGCCCGCCGGCGGGGAGAGGCGCGTCGCGACGCGTTCCTGACCGCCCGCTTCGGGGCGGGCCGGGACGCGCTGCTGCTGATCGCCGTGGCCACCGGATCGTCCGCCGCGGCGCGGACCGCACCGCACGCGGCCCAGGACGCCTGTGCCTGGCTCGGCAGGGCCGTCGGCCGCAGCGCCGCCCAGCTGGCGCGGGATCTCCGCGGCGGCCGGAGCGACGCGCTCAGGACGGGTTTGCAGCGCCTCACCGACCGCGGCTACGGCACCCTCCGCGGCCGGGGAGCGGAGGCGGACGCGGCGGACGGGACCCACCCGCCCGCGCTGCGCTGCCTGTTGCTGTCCGCGGATCCGGACTGCCGCACCCGGGTGTGCTTCGGCGTCGGTGCGGGCGGGTTCTTCCGGTTGCGCGACGGTGGTTGGGAGGACCTGGAGTCCGCCGACGCGGAGCCGTTCCGCTTCCGTACCGAGCCGGGGCGCCCGGGGGACGTCCTGCTGCTGTGCGGCACCGCCCTGGCGGAGCACCTGGACGCCGATCCGGAGGCCGCCGCCCGCCTGGCCGCCGCGTGGTCCGCCCCCGGGCCGCCCGGACTGATCGAATTCCTCACCGCTGTCCAGCCCGAAGAGCAGCGCGGGAGCGCCGAGGACGGGGGAGATACCGGGGACCGCACGGCGGTGGGGGTCTGGGAGGCATAGAGCCCGTCGTCGTACTCCCGTCTGCCGGGCGCCGCCCGCTCGTTCGCGTCCCGCCGGAGGCGGAGCGGGTCCACCCGTGGGTTGATGGGAAGGAGCAGCCGGCAGTCAGCCGTGTCCGTTGGCCCGTGCACCGTCCGAAGGAGGCTCTTCCCGTGGCCAAGCAGACCGTAGCGGAGCAGTTCATCGACATCCTGGTGCGGGCGGGCGTGCGGCGGCTCTACGGGGTCGTCGGGGACAGCCTCAACCCGGTGGTGGACGCCATCCGGCGCAATTCCGCCATCGACTGGATCCAGGTCCGGCACGAGGAGAGCGCCGCCTTCGCCGCGGGGGCGGAGGCGCAGCTCACCGGGAAGCTGGCGGCCTGCGCCGGGTCCTGCGGGCCCGGGAACCTGCACCTGATCAACGGGCTGTTCGACGCGCACCGCTCCATGGCCCCGGTGCTGGCGCTGGCCTCGCACATCCCCTCCAGCGAGATCGGTACCACCTACTTCCAAGAGACGCACCCGGACCGGCTGTTCGCCGAGTGCAGCCACTACAGCGAGCTGATCTCCAGCACCAAGCAGATGCCGCGGGTGCTGCAGACCGCGATCCAGCACGCGGTGGGGCAGAGCGGCGTCGCGGTGGTCTCGCTGCCCGGTGACATCGCCGCGGAACCGGCGCCCGAGCGCGCCTACCAGCACGCCCTGGTCACCTCCCGGCCCTCGGTCCGCCCCGGGGACGAGGAGATCGAGAAGCTGGCCCGGATGGTCGACGAGGCGGACCGGGTCACGCTGTTCTGCGGCAGCGGCACCGCCGGGGCGCACGCCGAGGTGATGGAGTTCGCGGAGCGGGTGAAGGCGCCGGTGGGCCACGCGCTGCGCGGCAAGGAGTGGATCCAGTACGACAACCCCTACGACGTCGGCATGAGCGGGCTGCTGGGGTACGGCGCGGCCTACGAGGCCACCCACGAGTGCGATCTGCTGATCCTGCTCGGCACGGACTTCCCGTACAACGCCTTCCTCCCCGACGACGTCCGCATCGTCCAGGTGGACGTGCGGCCCGAACACCTGGGCCGACGCTGCAAGTTGGACCTCGCCGTCTGGGGCGACGTCCGGGAGACGCTGCGCTGTCTGATCCCCCAGGTGCGGGCCAAGAGCGACCGCCGGTTCCTGGACCGGATGCTGAAGAAGCACGCGGACGCGCTGGAGGGGGTGGTCAAGGCGTACACCCGCAAGGTGGACAAGCACATCCCGATCCACCCGGAGTACGTCGCCTCGGTGCTTGACGAGGAGGCCGCGGACGACGCGGTCTTCTCCGTCGACACCGGGATGTGCAATGTCTGGGCGGCCCGCTACCTCACGCCCAACGGGCGCCGGCGGGTGATCGGTTCGTTCAGCCACGGCTCGATGGCCAACGCGCTGCCGCAGGCGATCGGTGCCCAGTTCCTCGACCGCGGCCGGCAGGTCGTCTCGATGTCGGGGGACGGCGGCTTCGCGATGCTGATGGGCGACTTCCTGACGCTGGTCCAGTACGACCTGCCGGTGAAGGTGGTGCTCTTCAACAACTCCTCCTTGGGGATGGTGGAGTTGGAGATGCTGGTGTCGGGGCTGCCCTCGTACGGCACCACCAACAAGAACCCCGACTTCGCGGCGCTCGCCCGGGCGGCCGGGGTGCACGGCGTGCGGGTGGAGAAGCCCAAGGACCTGCGCGGGGCGCTGCGGGACGCGTTCCGGCACAAGGGGCCGGCGCTGGTCGACGTGGTCACCGACCCCCATGCGCTGTCCATCCCGCCGAAGATCAGCGCCGAGATGGTGTCCGGCTTCGCGCTCTCGGCCGGGAAGATCGTGCTGGACGGCGGGGTGGGGCGGATGCTCCAGATGGCCCGGTCCAACCTGCGGAACATCCCGCGGGTGTGAGGCCCGCCGGGCGCACCGGGGGCGCACGCCCTCGGGCGTCGGGCCCGCGAGCCCGGCGTGCGCCGGGCGGGCGCGGAACGTAGATCCGCTATGGGCCGCGGAGACCGTTCAGCGGGGCCGGGCGCGCCGGCGGGCCGGCGGCAAGCGGAAGCATGGGGGCGGGCCCGGTGGGAATGCTGACCGTGAGGCTGTTCGAGGCAGAACGCTGGGTTCGTTGGGGGCGGGGGGAGCATGCGTCAGCCTGTTCGGTGCGAGGAACGGAACAGACAGCGAGCGAATGGGGGGAGCGGTCATGGGGCGGTCGCGATGCGGGCGCCGGGGGTGCTGGAACGGAAGGTACGGCAGGCCGATCTGAAGGCCGTCGGTGAAGTCCGCAGAGAGCTGCGGGAGTTACTCGGCCGCTGGGCGCCGCCGGACGGCAGCGCGCCAGCGGACCCGGAGGTCGCGGTGCTGCTCGTCAGTGAACTGATCACCAATGCCCTGCTGCACACCGAGGGCGGCGCGGTGGTGACGGCGCGGGTCACCGACCGACTGCGTGTGGAGGTACGGGACTTCGCCGCCCGGCGGCCCGAGCCGCGCGCCCCGTCGGCCGGTGGGACCTCCGGGCGGGGACTGACGCTGGTCCGCGCCCTGGCGGACGCCTGGGGCGTCCGACCCGAGGGCGTCGGCAAGTGCGTGTGGTTCGAGCTGGGGGGCGGACCGGCCTAGGGTCTGGCCTATGGCCTGGCCGGGATACGGCTCGGCGCGGTCCGCCGCCGGTCAGCCGAACTTCCGCTCGATCTCGGCGAGTTTCTCCTCCAGGGAGTCCAGCCGGGGGATCGTCTGGGCGTCGTCCTCGGCGGTGAGGTCGACAGCGCCACGGCGTCCGGGGGCCGTGGCGTCGGACTCGGTACCGGTCACGGCCTTGAGGGCCCGCCGGGGCCGCTGGGCCGTCTCGCCCGGGGGCAGCGGCGCCGGATCGGCCGGCCCGGAGGCGTCCGGGCCGGCGGGCGGGAGGGGCTCCGCCGAGGGTGCCGCGGCGGCCGTCGGCGCGGCCATCGCGACGGTGACCTGACGCTCGCCGCGGAGCCGGCCCCAGGGGCGGTGCTGCCGGTTGAGGGCCTTGATGCGGGCCCGGTCCAACTTGCCCTGCTCGCGCCGGCGGAGCCGGTTGTGGGCCCGCTCCCGCTTGTCCTCGCGGACCTCCTCGACCGCCTCGTCCAGCGTCCGCACGCCCTCCAGCAGCATCAACGACCAGGCCGCGAAGGTCTCGCGGGGCGCCCGCAGCCAGCGCACGATCCGGATCTGCGGCAGCGGACGGGGCACCAGGCCCTGCTCGCGCAGCGCCGCCCGGCGGGTCTGCTTCAGCGCCCGGTCGAAGAGGACCGCCGCCGACAGCGACATCCCGGCGAAGAACTGCGGGGCGCCGGCGTGGTCCAGGCCGCGCGGTGCGTGGACCCAGTTGAACCACGCGGCGGCGCCGGCGAACGTCCACACCAGCATCCGGGAGCCGAGCGCCGCGTCGCCGTGGCTGGCCTCCCGCACCGCCAGGACGGAGCAGAACATCGCCGCGCCGTCGAGCCCGAACGGCACCAGGTACTCCCAGCCGCCGGACAGCCCCAGGTTCTGGACGCCGAAGCCGACCAGGCCGTGGAAGGAGAGCGCCGCGGCGACCGCGGCACAGCAGAACAGCAACACGTAGGAGGCGGAGGCGAAGACGGTCTCCTTGCGGCGCCGGCGCTCCTGGCTGCGTTCCCAGGAGTCCGCGGCGCCGGTCCGCCGGCCCGCGCGTTTGCCGCGCAGCAGGAGAACCGCGGTGGCCGTGATCCCGGCGAGCAGCAGAAGCGCCGGAACCAGCCAATTCAGCGCTATGTCGGTCATTGTCATTCCGGGACCCCTTGCTCAGGTTGCGGCGCTTTCGCGGATTCGCGAGCGCGCGTCATCCTGGCGGAACTGTCCCTGTCCGTAAGGGAATTCGGAGCAAGTGAACGCCAAGGGGTGCCGGAAGTGGGGAGTTGAGCGAAGGGGAAATCGAACTCCCTTGTTCGTAGTGGGAGTTGTGTGCGAAGTGGGTCGCCCCTTGTGGGGGTGGGCGGGTCAGGAGGTTGCGGTGAGGCGGCTGATGCGCTCCGCGTCGCAGGTGCGCGGGCAGGTGACGCAGGTGTCCTCGGGACGCAGGGTGTAGTACATGCAGCAGCTGGCCCGGTCCCGGGTGGGCAGGGCGCCCCCGTCCGGACCGGTCAGCTCGCGGAACCCGGCGCCGCTCGCGTACGGCGCGGTGGCGCCCGGCAGCAGCCGCGCCAACTCGGCCACCGCGCGCGGCTCCTCGCCCAGCAGATGCCCGACGTACCACAGCCCCTCGACGATCTCGTCGGACACCATGCCCCACAGCGCCCGCGGCCCGCGCCGCATCCGGGTGCGGAAGCCGTCCAGGACGGGCCGCAGATGGTCGGCGACCGCCGCGCGGACCTCGGCGCGCAGGGCCTCCTCGTCCGGCACCACCCGGGCGCCGGGCAGGGCCGCCGCCGGGTCGTCCGGAAGGCACCCGAACGAGGGGGTGCGCACGGCCAGTCGGCCCAGTCCGCGATGGAAGCGGACGTCCTGCACCGGCAGCTGCGGCACCCGTCGGTGCAGGAACCACGGGACGGTGATCAGCAGGCAGACCGGCCAGGCGTAGCGGTGCAGGGCGAAGCTCGCGACGACGTCGGGGCGGGCGGGGCGCCCGTGTTCGGCGGCGATGCGGGCGGCCTCGTCGGCGAGGAAGGCGTCCAGCGCCGGCCCGCCGGCGGCCAGCGCGGACGCCGCCAGCCAGTCGTCGCCGTCGGGCGGGGCGGCCTCCCAGAGCGTCACCCGGAGGTCCGGGAACACCTCGGCGAGCCGGGCGTAGGCGTCCTGGGCGGGATGGCCGGCGAAGGCGGCGGCGGGCGCGGCGGCAACGGCAGAAGGCATGCGGGGGACCACCGAATCGCGAGCGTTAGCAGGTAAGGCTTACCTTATCGGAGATCTCTACCCGTGCCCGCGGACGTGTGAACAGGTGCCAGGGCCGCTTAAGGTGCTGAGGGCTGTCCCGTAATCCCCGACGGGTCAGCCCTTAGGGCCGTGAGCACCTTTCCGTCTGTTGCCCGGCCGCCCTTCGGGTAGACGACGGGAGGGTGGCGACAAGCCCTGGACCTGTCGTCAGACCCGCCGCCCGGCCCGGTCGGACGGGGTCGGCCAGGCCGCAACAGTCGTCAGCAGGAGGAACGTCATGGAGCAGGGCGCAGCGGAACCGCAGCCGGACGCCCGGGTGTGGCTGCCCGCGCAGGCCGCCCCCGCCGCGGCGCACGGCGCCCGGGGCGGCGACGGCGGCCCGCGCCTGCCCCGGCAGCGGCCGCGCCGGCACTCGGTCCGCGGCCAGGTCCTGGACGCCCTGCGCCGGGCGCTCACCGTCGGCGAGCTGCGTCCCGGCGAGGTCTACTCCGCACCGGCCCTCGCCGAGCGGTACGGCGTCTCCGCGACGCCGGTCCGTGAGGCCATGCAGCAGCTCGCCGGGGAGGGCGCCGTCGAGGTGGCGCCCAACCGCGGCTTCCGGGTCCGCGAGCGCAGCCCCCGCGACCTCGCCGAACTCGCCGAGGTCCGCACCATGCTGGAGGTGCCCGCGCTCCTGCGGCTGGCCCGGGCCGTGCCGCCGGAGCGCTGGGAGGAGCTGCGTCCGCTGGCCGACGACAGCGTGGCCGCCGCCGCCCGGGGCGACCGGGTCGGGTACGCCGACGCCGACCACGCCTTCCATGAGGCGCTGATCTCGCTGACCGGGAATCGCCGGCTCACCGAGGTCGCCGGTGAGCTGCTGCGCCGCGCGCAGTGGTCGGCGGGCGGCGGCGCCCGCCTCCGCACGGCCGAGCTGCTGGCCGACGCCTCCGAGCACACCGCCCTGCTCGACGCGTTGATCGCGCAGGAGCATGCGGTCGCGGAGCGGATCGCCCGGGCGCACCTGTCGGTGGCCCGGCGCCCGCACTGAGGCGAGGGACGGGGCGGCCGTCCGGAGGCGGTCCCGCGTCAGAAGGCGGGCAGCAGCTCCGCCAGCGGCAGCGCCGCGACGTCGGCCGCGGGCCGGGAGACGTACAGCTCGGCGTGGTAGAAGCCGTGGGCCTCCTTGCCGCCGACGGACAGTCCGCGGGCCGCCAGCGCCTCGAACGCACCCTGGCGCTCGGCGTCGTCGGCGAACCGCCGCTGCCGGAACGTCCGCGTGGTGAGCCGCTCGGTCACCAGCCCGGCCCGGGCGAGCAGCGCGGAGATCGGGCGGTACGACACCGTGCGGAGCACCATGGCGGCGACCCATGGGGGTTCGTTGAAGGAGTCGAAGAGCCGGGAGAAGGTGCGGGCGGTGATGTAGCCCACGCCGCCGGTGACGGTGATCAGGTCGGTGCCGGACAGCGCCTGGCGCAGCTGGGCGCTGGGGGCGTCGATTTCGAGGTTCTCCGCGAAGCCCTGGTCGAGCAGGCCGGCGGCCACGCCGTAGGCGACCGCGCGGTCCGCCGCGTCCAGGCCGGTCACATGGGCCGCGTCGGGCCGCCGGCGGGCGGCGTAGTACGCCAGGTCCGCGCGGGCCAGCTCCTCGCCCTCCAGGGCCTGGGTGCCGGACGCGCTGTAGTGGTGGTAGAGGTCGTCGAGGCTCACCTGGTGGTTGAGCAGGGCCGCGTTGACGCCGTACGAGCAGCAGAGGTCGACGACGCGGAGCGGTGCGGGGGTGCCGCGGCGCTGCCGGAGGGCGTCGGCCAGCGCGCGGAACACCATCTGGCCGTGGTGCGGGATCTGGTACTCCAAAGGGTGCAGTGTTGCGAAGTACCGGTGTGGATCAGGGCAGTTGTAGATCGACTCGAAATGCGCCTTGCCCCAGTCGCTTCCAGTGCTGGTGGGGATGACTCCTGCCACAGTGGGCCTCCTGAAAGGCTCTGCCGAAGGAAGCTGGTCCCGGACCAGCATCCAGGCCGCGACGCGGTGTCGCAGTGCCACTTGCGGCCATTCTCGGGGCGCGTGGGGTCCTGCGCTACCGACCGTTCGGCGGGTTCTGCGGCGGCGGCAGCCACCACGGCCCGGCCGAACCGTGACCGGTGGGGCATGGTTCCGGCCATTCGGCGCGGGGGGTGGCATGGCTGATGTCGAGTGGTTGACGGCCGGACGGCGCCCCCTGCGCGGGCGCGGCCGGCCGGGATCACCCCGCCGGCTCCCCGTTCCCCGCCGGCTCCTCCAGCGGGAGCTGGGCGGCGAGCCAGGTGGGCACGCCGCCCATGAGGCGGAAGAGCCGGGCGGCCTCCGTGCGCAGCCGGGCCGCCTCGTCCTCGGGGGCGGCCTCGGCCAGCGCCGCCAGCGCCGGTGCGGTGCCGACGAGGAAACCCAGCTCCTCGCGGATCCGCAGGGACTCCGTGAAACCGTGCCGGGCCTCCGCCAACTCCCCGTCGCGCAGCGCCAGTCCGGCCAGGTGGCGCCAGGTGAAGGAGAGCAGTAAGGGGTCGTCGTGGGTGGTGGCGCCGGCGTGCGCGCGGCGGTAGGCGGCGCGGGCGGCGTCCGGGCTGTCGGCGAGGCGCTCGGCCAGCAGACCGCGCCGGAAGTCCAGCAGCGGGCGGCCGGGCGTGCCCGGGGCGAGCAGCGCGGCGGCCCGGCCCAGTGCGGACCGTGCCTCGTCGGCGCGGTCGCGGACGCCCAGGACCGTTGCGGTGTAGGCGAGTTGGCCGCGTTCGCAGGCCGCCGCGCCGCGTTCGCCGTCGTCGCCGGCCAGCGCCTCCGCGGTGCGCAGCGCGTCCTCGGCCTCGGCCCAGCCGGCGGCGGTGAACATGCAGCGCTCCACCAGGAGCGCGGCGCGGTGCAGGGCGGCGGACGGCTGCCGGGCCGCGTGCGGCTCCAGGAGGGCGGCGGCGTCGAGCCAGCAGCCGCGGGAGCGCAGTCGCCACACGGCGCGGGCGAGGGGGTCGTCCGCCCCGGTGCCGACCGCCGCCGGTGCGGAGCCCGGGCGTGGTGCCGGGACCGCCATCTGATCCGTGGGCCTCTTGGAATCCGCCGGATCTGCCGATCCGGACATGGCGGTGTCCGCCACAGTGCCCTCCCCGAGCGCCATTGAACGGGAATGCAGGATGCTGTGCGCGCATCTCAGCACGAATTCCGCGGCCGGGCCAAGGGGACGGGTGAAAGTTTTCACAATCGAATGGGCGGTCGCGATGGCCGGGAAACGGTGGGCCGAACGGCCTGTGCGGTGGGCCAACTGCCCGTTGTGTCAACGGGCTTGATGCGATCTCGCCCCTGCGTGGTACCACGGATGGAGCAGGGGCGGCGGCGGTCGCGCACCGTCCGGGCCGGGCGGCGCGCCGGGCC
The DNA here is from genome assembly GCF_044754325.1 of Streptomyces sp. NPDC093097. Classification (NCBI taxonomy): domain Bacteria; kingdom Bacillati; phylum Actinomycetota; class Actinomycetes; order Kitasatosporales; family Streptomycetaceae; genus Streptomyces; species Streptomyces sp. NPDC093097. The sequence continues at coordinate 83,621 of NZ_JBIVOW010000016.1, read as the reverse complement.
CGCCGGGCGTCCGCGCCGGGCCGCCCCGGGCGGCCGCCTGGCGACCCGTCAGCTCATCCGCAGCGCCAGGAAGAAGTCCAGCTTGTCCTCCAGGCGCGAGAGGTCGCGCCCGGTCAGCTGCTCGATCCGGCCCACGCGGTAGCGCAGGGTGTTGACGTGCAGGTGCAGGCGGGTGGCGCAGCGCGTCCAGGAGCCGTCGCAGTCGAGGAACGCCTCCAGGGTGGGGATCAGCTCGGCGCGGTGGCGGCGGTCGTAGTCGCGCAGCGGGTCCAGGAGCCGGGCGGTGAAGGCCCGGCGGACGTCGTCGGGGACGAACGGCAGCAGCAGGACGTGCGAGGCCAGCTCCTCGTGGCCGGCGGCGCAGACCCGGCCCGGGCGGGCGGCGGCGACCCGGCGGGCGTGCCGGGCCTCCTCCAGGGCGCCGCGCAGCCCCTCGGCCGAGTGCACCGCGGCGCTGACGCCGACGGTCAGCCGGCCGTCGTCGGCCAGCCCGCAGGTGAGCGGCTCCTCGATGGCGCGCAGCAGCTGCTCGGCGCGCAGGCCGTCCGTGGAGGTGTCGGCGGCGTCGTCCGGGACGGCCGGCAGCGGCACCAGCGCCACCGCCTCGTCGCCGAGGTGCGCCACCGCGATCCGGTCCGCCGGCTCGGGGCCGAAGGTGCCGGGGTCGACCAGCACCTCCTCCAGCAGGCTCTGCGCCACCGGACCGCCGGGCACGTCGCCGCCGGCCCACTCGACCCGGGCCACCACGATCTGCCAGTGCGGGGCGGTGCCCATGCCGGGCAGCAGGACCGGGGCGGCCACCCGCAGCCGGGCGGCGATCTCGGACGGCGCCGCACCGGCCTGGACCAGCTCCAGGACCTCCTGGGCCAGACGCCGGCGGACCGTGCGGTCCGCGTCCCGGCGGTCCCGCTCGACGGCGATCAGCTGGGTGACGCCGTGCAGCAGGTCCAGGCGCTCGTCGGACCAGTCGCCGGCGTCCGCCTCGACGGCCAGCAGCCAGTCGCTCAGCACCGTCTGCCGCAGGTCGCGGCCCTCCTGGCGGATCGGGAAGAGCGAGTACGTGGCGCCCGGGCCCTCGCCCGCGCCGTGCCCCTCGTCCAGGCGCTGTACACCGCCCTGGACGGTGATCCGGTGCGGGCCGGGGCGTCCGCTGCGGGCGGCCGCCAGATGCTCGCCGGCCAGCCGGGCGCCCAGCTCCGCGGGCAGCTCGGGACCGGCGTCGGCCAGCGTGGAGCCGGCGATCTGGCGGCCGGTGGGGGAGAGCACCCAGGCCCGCAGGTCCAGATCGGAGCCGAGCAGGTCCAGCACCACCTCGGGGCCGCCGCCGGCGGGCCCGGACGTCATCAGGCGCCGGTGCCGGTCCACCACGGCGGCCAGATCGCCGGCCCGCTCGCTGGACACCTGCCGGACGACATGCTCGGTGATCGTGGCGAACGACACCGTCTCGTCGACCGAGAACAGCGGCAGCCGGTGCCGGGCGCACGCCTCGACGAGGTCCTCCGGGACGGCGCCCCACTCCGCAGTGCCGGCCGCGAGTCCGGTGACCCCCGAGGCGATCAGGATGCGCACGAACCGCTCGCAGTCCGCCGGCTCCCGGCGCCAGGCCACGCCGGTGAGCACCAGCTCGCCGCCGGAGAGATACCGGCTGGGGTCCCGCAGGTCGGTGGTCATCACGCCGCGGACGGTACGGTCCAGCTCCTCCTCGCCTCCGAGGAGCTTCAGGCCCAGAGAGTGTGTGTCCAGGAGTGCGCGGAGCCGCATGACCTCGCCCGCCGTTCTGTGCTGTCTCGTGTTGCCGGTGGAATGCCGCGAGGTGGGGAACCCTCGTCTTTCGTTCGAATCTACAAGACGGGCGGCCTGGCCAGCCAACCGCTTCATGGTTTCGGTGACTGCACCAGGTGGGTGCCGGGCGCGTTCACTAAGCCCGGACCACTGGAAACAGGACAGCAACGGCTCACTGGCGAGGCGGCCCGAAGGTCTTGACCATGAGCAGCGGACGACCGATTTCGTAGAAGAGGCCAACCATGGACTTCCTTCGCCCCGCCAGCTGGGAGGAAGCGCTCGCCGCCAAGGCCGCGCACCCTGCCGCTGTGCCCATCGCGGGCGGCACGGACGTGATGGTCGAGATCAACTTCGACCACCGCCGCCCGGAGTACCTGCTCGACCTGAACCGCATCGGCGACCTGGGCGAGTGGGAGGTCGGAGAGAGGACCGTACGCCTGGGCGCCTCCGTCCCCTACACCACGATCATGGAGCGGCTCCGGGCCGAACTGCCGGGCCTGGCCCTGGCCTCGCACACCGTGGCCTCCCCGCAGATCCGCAACCGCGGCGGCGTCGGCGGCAACCTCGGCACCGCCTCCCCGGCCGGTGACGCACACCCCGCGCTGCTCGCCGCCGGCTGCGAGGTCGAGGTCGAGTCGGCCGCGCGCGGGGTGCGCATGATTCCGATCGACGCGTTCTACGTCGGCGTCAAGCGGAACGCCCTGGAACCGGACGAGTTGATCCGCGCGGTCCACCTGCCCAAGGCCGATGGCCCGCAGCAGTTCTCCAAGGTCGGCACCCGCAACGCCATGGTCATCGCGGTGTGCGCCTTCGGCATCGCGCTGCACCCCGAGACCCGCACGGTCCGCACCGGCATCGGCTCGGCCGCACCCACCCCCGTACGGGCCAAGGAGGCCGAGGAGTTCCTCGCCGCGGCGCTGGAGGAGGGCGGCTTCTGGGAGTCCGGCAACTCCCTCCCGCCGTCCGTCGCCCGGCAGTTCGCGCAGCTCGCCTCCGGCGCCTGCAACCCGATCGACGACGTACGCGGCAGCGCCAAGTACCGCCGGCACGCCGTGGGCGTGATGGCGCGCCGCACCCTCGGCTGGACCTGGGAGTCCTACCGCGGCAACCCCCACGGCACCAAGGGAGGCGCACAGTGCGCGTGAACTTCACCGTCAACGGCCGCCCGCAGCAGGCCGACGACGTCTGGGAGGGCGAGAGCCTGCTGTACGTGCTCCGCGAACGGCTCGGCCTGCCCGGCTCCAAGAACGCCTGCGAACAGGGCGAGTGCGGCTCCTGCACGGTCCGCCTGGACGGGGTGCCGGTCTGCTCCTGCCTGGTCGCGGCCGGCCAGGCCGAGGGCCGCGAGGTGGTGACCGTCGAGGGCCTGGCCGAGCACGCCAGGCAGCGCGCCGGCGGCTGCACCTCCGGCGCCTGCGGGACGAGCGTCGAAGCGGCCCGGCAGTGGCAGGCCCGCCCCGCCGGCCCCGGGGCCGGCGAACACTCCGAACTCGCCCCGATCCAGCGGGCGTTCATCGACGCCGGCGCCGTCCAGTGCGGCTTCTGCACCCCGGGCCTGCTGGTCGCCGCCGACGAACTGCTCGAACGCAACGCCTCCCCGACGGACGCCGACATCCGCGAGGCGCTGTCGGGCAACCTGTGCCGCTGCACGGGCTACGAGAAGATCCTCGACGCGGTCCGGCTGGCGGCCGCCCGCGGCGCCGACCGGACCGCCGGACAGGGGGCCTGACCATGTCCGGTGCGACCCGCACACCCACCCACCTCACCCAGGGCGGCACCACCGACGCCGGCATCGGCGCCTCCACGCTCCGCCCCGACGGCACCCTGAAGGTGACCGGCGAGTTCGCCTACGCCTCCGACATGTGGCACGAGGACATGCTGTGGGGCCACACGCTCCGCTCCACCGAGGCGCACGCCGAGATCGTCTCGATCGACACCGCCGAGGCGCTGGCCACCCCCGGCGTGCACGCCGTCCTCACCCACGACGACCTGCCCGCCGACGTGAAGACCTACGGCCTGGAGATCCGGGACACCCCGGTCCTCGCGCACGGCAAGGTGCGCCACCACGGCGAACCGGTGGCGCTGGTCGCCGCCGACCACCCGGAGACCGCGCGCCGCGCCGCCGCCAAGATCAAGATCGAGTACCGGCCGCTGCCGCTGGTCACCGACGAGGCCAGCGCGCTCGCCGCGGACGCCCCGCTGGTCCACGAGGACCGCACCGACCACCACATGGCGCACGCCCCGCACCCCAACGTCGTCCACCGCCAGCCGATCGTCCGCGGCGACGCCGCGGCGGCCGCGAAGAAGGCCGACGTCATCGTCACCGGCGAGTACGTCTTCGGCATGCAGGACCAGGCGTTCCTCGGCCCGGAGTCGGGACTCGCGGTGCCCGCCGAGGACGGCGGCGTCGACCTCTACGTCGCCACCCAGTGGCTCCACTCCGACCTGTGGCAGATCGCCCCGGTCCTCGGACTGCCGCCGGAGAAGATCCGGATGACGCTCTCCGGCGTCGGCGGCGCCTTCGGCGGCCGCGAGGACCTGTCGATGCAGATCCACGGCTGCCTGCTGGCACTGCGCACCGGCAGACCCGTCAAGATCGTCTACAACCGCTTCGAGTCGTTCTTCGGGCACGTCCACCGGCACCCGGCCAAGCTCTGGTACGAGCACGGCGCCACCAAGGACGGCAAGCTCACCCACCTCAAGTGCCGGATCGTGCTGGACGGCGGCGCCTACGCGTCCTCCTCCCCGGCCGTCGTCGGCAATGCCGCGTCCCTCTCGGTCGGCCCGTACGTCGTCGACGACGTGGACATCGAGGCGCTCGCGCTCTACTCCAACAACCCGCCCTGCGGCGCGATGCGCGGCTTCGGCGCGGTCCAGGCGTGCTTCGCCTACGAGGCGCAGATGGACAAGCTCGCCCAGCGGCTCGGTATGGACCCGGTCGCGTTCCGCCAACTCAACGCCATGGAACAGGGCAGCCTCCTGCCCACCGGGCAGGAGGTCGACTCGCCCGCCCCGGTCGCCGAACTGCTGCGCCGGGTCAAGGCGTTGCCGATGCCGCCCGAGCAGCAGTGGCTGGCGGCCGGCGAGGGCGCCGACGTGCGGGCGCTGCCCGGCGGACTGTCCAACACCACCCACGGCGAGGGCGTGGTCCGCGGCGTCGGCTACGCCGTCGGCATCAAGAACGTCGGCTTCTCCGAGGGCTTCGACGACTACTCCACCGCCCGAGTGCGCCTGGAGGTCGTCGCCGGCGAGGCGGTGGCCACCGTGCACACCGCGATGGCGGAGGTCGGGCAGGGCGGCGTCACCGTCCACGCCCAGATCGCCCGCACCGAACTCGGCGTGGACCGGGTCACCATCCATCCCGCCGACACCCAGGTCGGCTCGGCCGGCTCCACCTCCGCCTCCCGGCAGACGTACATGACCGGCGGCGCGGTGAAGAACACCTGCGAGGCGGTGCGCGAAAAGGTCCTCGCGCTCGGCCGCGCCAGGCTCGGCACCCACCACCCGGCGTGGGCCACCGCCGAACTGCTCCTGGAGGGCGGCAAGGTCACCACCGACGGCGGCGAGGTGCTGGCCGATCTCGTCGACGTCCTTCAGGACGCGGCGATCGACCTGGAGCTGGAGTTCCGGCACCGGCCCACCGAGCCCTTCGACCTGCGCACCGGCCAGGGCTTCGGCCACGTCCAGTACTCCTTCGCCGCGCACCGCGCGGTCGTCGAGGTGGACACCGAACTGGGCCTGGTCAAGGTCATCGAGCTGGCCTGCGCCCAGGACGTCGGCAAGGCGCTCAACCCGCTCTCGGTCGTCGGCCAGATCCAGGGCGGCACCACCCAGGGGCTGGGCATGGCGGTGATGGAGGAGATCGTCGTCGACCCCGGGACCGCCAAGGTCCGCAACCCCTCCTTCACCGACTACCTGATCCCCACCATCCTCGACACCCCGACCATCCCGGTCGACGTCCTCGAACTCGCCGACGAGCACGCCCCCTACGGGCTGCGCGGCATCGGCGAGGCCCCCACCCTGTCGTCCACCCCGGCCGTCCTCGCGGCGATCCGGGACGCGACCGGGCTGGAGCTCAACAAGACCCCGGTACGGCCCGAGCACCTGACGGGCATGTAACGGTGAAGCGCCCGGGGAGGTCTCCAGGAGGTCTCCCCGGACGACGGTCTTCCGGGCGGTGCGCACGGCGAGGGAGTCCCCTCCGTCCTCCGGTGCGCACCGCCCGGCGCCATACCCGCACCCTCCTCAGCACTGATCCGCGCCAACTCCGCGCGGACAGCGCCGCGTTCGCCTCGGGCCGTCCCCCGGGTCGTGCAGCCGACGTTCCAACCCACCGCTCGCCGCCCCGGCGAGTGCCCCTGTGAACCTTGGGAGTCAAGGCCTCATGACCCAGCAGTCCAGCACGCCCGGAACCACGGCGGACGACGCGGGCGACGGCTCGCGCCAGCCCGCCGGCCGGTCCTGGCTCGACCGGTACTTCCACATATCCGAACGGGGATCGACCCTCGCGCGCGAGACCCGCGGCGGCCTGACCACCTTCATGGCGATGTGTTACATCCTGCTGCTCAACCCGGTGATCCTGGGGTCGGTACGGGACGTCCACCACGCCGCCCTCGACCACGGCGCCCTGGTCACCGCCACCGCGCTGGGCGCGGCGCTCGGCACCCTGCTGATGGGCTTCGTCGGCAGGGTCCCCCTCGCCCTCGCCGCCGGCCTCAACGTCTCCGCGGTGCTGACCACCCAGGTGGTGCCGCACATGACCTGGCCGCAGGCGATGGGCATGTGCGTGGTCTACGGCGCCGTCATCTGCCTGCTGGTCGTCACCGGCCTGCGCGAGCGCGTCATGAACGCCATCCCGCTCGCCCTCAAGCACGCGATCACCATGGGCATCGGCCTGTTCGTCGCCCTGCTGGGGCTGGTGAAGGCCGGCTTCGTGGGCAAGGGCGCCGGCGGCCCGGTCACCCTCGGCAGCGATCTGTCGGGCCATCTGGTCGGCTGGCCGGTGCTGTTCTTCTGCCTCACCCTGCTGCTGATCTTCATGCTCCAGGCCCGCCGGGTGCCCGGCGCGATCCTCATCGGCATCGTCGTCGGCTCCGCGCTCGCCATCGGCGCCACCAAGCTCGGCGGGCTGACCGCCGCGGACTGGGGCGGCACGCCCCCGACCCTGAGCGGCAGCGCCCTCGCCCTGCCCGACTTCGGGCTCTTCGGGCACGTCGAGTTCGGCGGCTGGGGCTCCATCGGCGTCCTGAGCGTCACCATGATCGTCTTCACCCTGGTGCTGGCCGGGTTCTTCGACGCGATGGCCACCATCATCGGCGTCGGCACGGAGGCGAAACTCGCCGACGCCGACGGCCGGATGCCGGGCCTGTCCAAGGCGCTGTTCGTGGACGGCGCGGGCGGTGCCCTCGGCGGACTGACCGGCGGCTCCGGCCAGACCGTCTTCATCGAGTCGGCCAGCGGTGTCGGCGAGGGCGCCCGGACCGGCCTGTCGTCCGTCGTGACCGGACTGCTCTTCGCGGCCTGCCTCTTCTTCACCCCGCTCACCCACCTCGTGCCCGCCCAAGTGGCCGCTGCCGCGCTGGTGGTCATCGGGTCGATGATGATGAGTGTCGCGGGACACGTGGACTGGAGCGACCGGGCGAGTTCGGTCCCGGTTTTCCTTACTGTGGCCCTGATGCCGTTCACCTACCAGATCACCACCGGCGTCGGCGCCGGCGTCCTCGCCCACACCGCCATCAAGGCGGCCCAGGGCAAGTGGCGCGAGGTCGGTGCCTTTATGTGGGTGCTCAGTGGAATCTTCCTTGTCTATTTTTCGCTCCATCCCATCGAACAGTGGCTGGGCGTCAAGTAGCGCCCGACGCACTCCCGTCCGTAAGGAGACCGACATGCTGGACCTCGCCGAAGAGCTGAACCGGTGGATGGAGCAGGGACGTACCTTCGCCGTGGCCACCGTCGTGGCCACCACCGGCAGCGCCCCCCGCCAGCCCGGCGCCGCGCTCGCCGTCGACAGCGACGGCGCGGCGATCGGGTCGGTCTCCGGCGGATGCGTGGAGGGGGCGGTCTACGAGCTGTGCCAGGAGGCCCTGCGGACCGGCCGGCCGATCCTGGAGCGCTTCGGCTACAGCGACGAGGACGCCTTCGCCGTGGGCCTGACCTGCGGTGGTGTCATCGACATCTTCGTCACCCCGGTACGGGCGAGCACCCCCGCTGCCGCCGACGAGGCCCGTGCGGACGGCCTGTCGGACGAGACCGCCGCACCGCTGGCCGCCGCGCTGACCGCCGCCGCCTCCGGCGAGGCGGCGGCCCTCGCGCGGATCATCGAGGGCCCGGACGAACTGCTGGGCCGCGCCCTCCTGGTCCGTCCCGACGGCAGCCGCACCGGCGGCCTCGGCGGGCACCCCGGCCTGGACCGCACCGCGGCCGAGGAGGCCCGGGCCCTGCTGGACGCCGGGCGGACCGGCACGCTGGAGATCGGCGCCGAGGGCGCGCGGTGCGGGCAGCCGGTCGTGCTGCTCGTCGAGTCCTCCGTCCCGGCGCCCCGGATGCTGGTCTTCGGGGCGATCGACTTCGCGGCGGCGCTGGTGCGGGTCGGCAAGTTCCTCGGCTACCACGTCACGGTCTGCGACGCCCGGCCGGTCTTCGCCACCCGGGCCCGCTTCCCGGACGCGGACGAGATCGTCGTCGACTGGCCCCATCGCTACCTCGACTCCCAGGAACTCGACGCCCGCGCGGTGCTCTGCGTCCTCACCCACGACGCCAAGTTCGACATCCCGCTGCTGGAACGGGCGCTCCGGCTCCCCGTCGCCTACGTCGGCGCGATGGGCTCCCGCCGCACCCACCTCGACCGCCAGCAGCGGCTGCGCGATGTCGGCCTCACCGAGATCGAGCTCAACCGGCTGCGCTCGCCCATAGGGCTGGACCTGGGCGCCCGCACCCCGGAGGAGACTGCGCTGTCCATCGCCGCCGAGATCGTCGCCAACCGCCGCGGCGGCACCGGCGCCCCGCTGACCGGCGCGCACACCCCGATCCACCACGACCCGCCGCGGCCGGTGGGCCGGATCGGCGAGGTCGCCTGACGGGCGCTGCGTCCCAACGCGGTGCTGCGGGGCTCCTGTTGGACGCCTCGGCGGGCGGCCGCGAGACCCACGGGGCCGGCGGACCCGACGCCGCCGGCCCCGTGGGTGGGCCCACCGGGCGCACCGCCGCCGCCCCACACCCGTCGCGCCCCGCCGAATCGGACGGTGGAATACCCGTCGGTAATCGCCGGGCCGGGCCGCTTATGGCGAGCGGATCACCGGCGCACAATGCGGCGCGCGGAGCGGATCATGAAAGAACAATGCGACGCACCTCACACCGCTTCACGGCAATAAATTACCGTCGCGGCGAGGGGTGCCGGTGGATGTATGGCAGGATAGGGCCGCGAAGGCGCCCTTCCGCAGGGCGCCCGGCGATGTCCGCGCAAGCAAGGAGGTGATCGGGATGAGTCCCGAAGGAAGTCCTTGCCGCAGCGCTGCCCTGAACTGATCACGCCGTTCTCCGCGTGAATCCGGGGCTCTTCTCCCCACTCCGCTGTGTGCACTCACCGGTGAATCCCGGGCGCTTTCCGCTGCCCGTCGGGCCCGGCCCGTCCGCATACCCGCGACGATCCCCCACGGTCGTCTCCTGCGGTCCGGTCCACCGATGAATCCACTGGTGAATATCTCGCACCGGTAATTTCCCGTAATTCTCAGCGCTCGTGCGCACTGGCTCTTTCGGCCTGCCGGAAAACATTCCGCGGACGAATCCACCGGATGTCGTGCCGGACGTGGGACTTATCGCCTCCCGGGCACAGTTCTGCGTTTTGGCCCGCCGTCCGGAGTTCTCTCCCGGTTTTCCGTGCGTTTCGTTCCGGCTGCCTCCCGGATTCTCCTCGGACGTCTTCCGAGGTTTTCCGGGGCTTCCGGCGGCGGCCGGCCGGGGCCCTGCCTGCGTGCGCGTCAGGAGGTCCAGTCATGAGCACGATGACCACCCCGCCCACTCCGGAGAGCCTTGCGCCGCCGGGCCGCCGCCCCCGCCGGGAGCGCCGCGCCGCCGAGCTGGAGGCGCGCACCCGCCAGGCCGCCGCCCGGCTGGCCGAGTACAGCGCCCGCCCCGCCGAGGAGGTCCTGAACGACCTCGGCAGCACCTCCGCCGGCCTCACCCAGCGCGAGGCGGTGGCCCGACGGGAGCGCGACGGCGCCAACGCCATCGCCCAGGAGCGCCCGCCGCGCTGGTACGTCCAGCTCGCCAAGGCGTTCTGGAACCCGTTCATCCTGGTCCTGGCGGTGCTGGTGGCTGTGATGTACGGCCAGTGGCTCCAGGTCTCCGCCACCGAGCCGTTCGACCCGAAGATCGTCATCCTCGGCGCGATGGTGCTGATCAGCGCCGGGCTGCGGTTCTGGCAGGAGTTCCGCTCCGGCACCGCGGCCGCCGCGCTGCGCGCCCTGGTCACCACGACCACCGCGGTGCAGCGCCGGGCGGGCCGCGGCCGGGCGCCCGCCACCGTCGAGATCCCGATGGCCGACGTGGTCGCCGGCGACGTGGTCAAGCTGGCCGCCGGCGACCTCGTCCCGGCCGATCTGCGACTGCTCGCCGCCAAGGACCTGATGGTCAGCCAGGCCGCGCTGTCCGGCGAGTCGCTGCCGGTCGCCAAGGCCGACACCCGGCTGGCCACCGACCGCGGCCAGGACGCCGCCGGCGACCCGGTCGAGGCCGGCAACCTCGTCCTGACCGGCACCTCCGTCACCTCCGGCAGCGCCACCGGCGTGGTCGTCGCCACCGGCGAGGACACCTACCTCGGCTCGATGGCCGGCTCGCTGGTCGGCGAGCGCCCCGAGACCAGCTTCGACACCGGCGTCAAGAAGGTCAGCTTCCTGCTGATCCGCTTCATGATGGTGATGGTCCCGGTGGTGTTCCTCATCAACGGGCTCACCAAGGGCGACTGGGCGGAGGCCTTCACCTTCGCGGTGGCCGTCGCGGTCGGCCTCACCCCCGAGATGCTGCCGATGGTCGTCACCACCAACCTGGCGCGCGGGGCGGTCGCCCTCTCCCGCCGCAAGGTCGTCGTCAAGCAGCTCAACGCCATCCAGAACCTCGGCGCCATGGACGTGCTGTGCACCGACAAGACCGGCACCCTCACCGAGGACCGGATCGTCCTGGACCGCTACCTCGACGTACGCGGCCGGCCCGACACCGAGGTCCTCGAACACGCCTACCTCAACAGCCACTTCCAGACCGGACTGCGCAACCTGATGGACCAGGCCGTCATCGACCGGATGCACGAGGCCGAGGAGGTTGTCGTCGACGCCCGCTTCACGCTGATCGACGAGATCCCCTTCGACTTCGCGCGCCGCCGGATGTCGGTCGTGCTGCGCCGCAACGACCTCGACGGCCCCGCCGACGAGCACCTGCTGATCACCAAGGGCGCGGTGGAGGAGGTCCTGGACCGCTGCGTCCGGGTCGTCCACGCCGGCGAGCACGCCGAACTCACCGGCACGCTGCGGCAGTCGGTGCTGCGCACCGCCGAGGACCACAGCCGGCAGGGCCTGCGGGTGCTCGCGGTGGCGACGGCCACCCTGCCCGCCGACCGGGAGAGCTACACCGTCGCCGACGAGGCCGAGCTGACCCTGATCGGCTTCCTCGCCTTCCTCGACCCGCCGAAGGGGGACGCGGCCCAGGCGCTGGCGGGCCTCGCCGACAACGGCGTCGTGGTCAAGGTCGTCACCGGCGACAGCGAACTGGTCGCCGCCCGGGTCTGCGAGCAGGTCGGCATCGACCCCGGCACCCCCGTCACCGGCGCCGAGATCGACACCCTCGACGACCTCGAACTGCTCCACCGGGCCCGTACGGCAACCCTGTTCGCCAAGGTCAACCCGGTCCAGAAGGCCCGCATCGTGCGCGTCCTCCAGGCCGACGGGCACACCGTCGGCTTCCTCGGCGACGGCATCAACGACGCCGCCGCGCTGCGCGACGCCGACGTCGGCATCTCCGTCGACACCGCCGTCGACATCGCCAAGGAGTCCGCCGACATCATCCTGCTGGAGAAGGACCTCACCGTCCTCGGCCAGGGCGTGCTGCGCGGCCGGCTGACCTTCGGCAACACCATCAAGTACCTGAAGCTGACCGCCTCCTCGAACTTCGGGAACGTCTTCTCGGTCCTCGTCGCGTCCGCGTTCATCCCGTTCCAGCCGATGCTGGCGCTCCAGCTGCTGGTGCAGAACCTCCTGTACGACATCTCCCAACTGGCCACGCCCTGGGACCGGATGGACGCCGACTACCTGCGCACCCCGCGCAAGTGGGACGCCAAGGGCATCGGCCGCTTCATGCTCGTCCTCGGTCCGACCAGCTCGATCTTCGACATCACCACCTTCGCGCTGATGTGGTACACCTTCGGCGCCAACAGCGAGGTCCATCAGGCGCTGTTCCAGTCCGGCTGGTTCGTCGAGGGGCTGCTGACCCAGACCCTGGTCGTCCACATGCTCCGCACCCGCCGCATCCCGTTCGTGCAGTCCCGCGCCACCTGGCCGGTGCTGCTGATGACGGTGCTGGTGATGGGCGTCGGCCTGTGGCTGCCGTTCTCGCCGCTGGCCGGGGCGGTGGGCATGCAGCCGCTGCCGCTGGCCTACTTCCCGTGGCTGGTCGCGACGCTCGCCGCGTACTGCCTGCTGACCCAGGGAGTGAAGCGGTGGTACATCCGCCGGTTCGGCGAGTGGCTGTGAGGTGAGCCGGGCCGAGCGGGTGTGAGGGGGCCCGCGCCCGCGGTGCCCGGTCCGTCGAGGGCCGGGCACCGCGGGCCTGTCGTCGAGGGGGCGGGATCGGCCGTCCTCCTTGCTGCGCTGCGTCGCCGTCAGGCGTCCCCGGCCGGGCGGGTGTGCCGGAGGCGCCGCACCGCCGGGGACGTCAGCGGCAGCAGCGCGGCGAGCGCGGCCACCGCACCGGCCACCGCGGCCACCCGGAAGCCGCCGTACGCCCGGGCCAGCGGCCCCACGCACAGCTGCCCCACCGGGATCGCGGCGTACGACAGCAGATCGCCGTAGGCCGCGACCCGGGACAACGCGTGCGCCGGGACGTGCTCCTGGAGCGCGGTGTCCCAGGCGATGCCGGTGACGCAGACGCCGAGCCCGGCGGCGAAGCCGGCGGCCACCAGCCAGGGCGCGTCCAGTCGCCATCCGAGCACCAGCAGCGGCACCGACCCCAGCGCGGCGGCCGCCTGCCCCAGTGCCAGCAGCCGGCCGACCGCCAGCCGGTACAGCACCGCGCCGCTCAGCAGCAGTCCGATGCCCCGGGCGCTGAGCACCAGCCCCCAGACCGCCCGGCCGGCGGTCCGTTCGGTCAGTGTCGGACCCAGGATCTGCCAGGTCCCGGTCTGCACCAGATTGATCACGAAGAACGCCAGGGTGGGCGGCCCCAGCCAGCGGATCCGCCGGAACTCCCGCCAACCGGCGCGGAGTTGGGTGCGGACGGACCCCGGACGCCGCGCCGGACCGCGCCCGGTGGACGGCAGGCGCAGCAGGCACCCGGCGGCGACCGCGTAACTCACCGCGTCGAGGGCGAGCGCAGGTCCGCTGCCGGCGACCGCCACCAGCAGCCCCGACGCGCTCGGCCCCGCCACCTTGGCGACGTTCCGCACCGTGCTCAGCAGGGCGTTGGCCGGCCGCAGCGCCGCGGTGTCGACCAGTTCCGGGAGCAGTCCGCGCAGCGCCGGGGCGGTGAACGCCGCGCAGATCCCGCCCAGCACCTCCAGCCCGACGACCGACGGCAGCGCGTAGTGCCCGGTCAACAGCAGTGAGGCGACGGCTGCTTGGGCGGCCGCCGAGCCCAGGTGCGCGGCCGCCAGCACCGTCCGCCGCCGGAACCGGTCTGCGGTGGCCCCGCCCACCAGCAGGAACGCCAGCAGCGGCAGCATCCGGGCGGCGAGCACGGCACCGAGGTCGCCGGGTCGGCCGCCCGAACCGTCCAGCACCGCGAACGCCAGCGCCACCGGGGCCATCGCGCTGCCCAGCAACGACACCGCATGCCCGGTCAGGAACCAGCGGAAGGCGGGGCGGGACAGGGGCGATGCGGGGGTGGCGACGGGTTCGGACGCGGGCGGGGAGGCGGAGGGGGACGCGGAGGGGGAGTCCATGGCCGGAGTCTGCGCGGGCGGCCGCCGAATCCTATGCTTTCGGCCGGGGGCGAAAGGTCGGGACGAAGGGTCGGAACGCGGCGGGGCGAACGCCCCGGGACGCGAGGGGCGGGCCCATGGCCGAACGCCCGGAGGGAGGCGGTGGCCGATGGTCACCCTGCGGCTGAGCCCGCTGGCCCTGTCCCGCTCCCGTTTCGCGCTGTCGCCGCTCGCCGAAACCCTCGGCACCGCACTGGCGTTGGCCCGGCCGCACCCCGCCCCCTGGTACGCCGCCTGGCGCGCCCGCCACCTCCCGGCCTTCACCGCCGCCCTGGCCGCCGACCCGTTCGCCCGCGGTCTGCTCGGCCTGCTCGGCTCGACGACCTGGCTGCCCTGCTCCGTGGCGATCCCGCCGCCGGACGGCCTGCGCACCACCCTGGCCGCCGAGTTGGCCGCCGTCCGCGCCGTCCCCGACGCCGTCTTCCGCGCCGAACTGGAAACCTCCCGCGCCCACCCGCACCCCCGCTACGCCACCGGCCACCGGCACCACCACGACCTGGCCTGGCTCACCGGACACGACTGGGCCGCCCGCACCGCCGACCTGCTGCACGCCCTGTGGAGCGCGCACATCGCCGCCGAGTGGCCCCGCCGCCGCGCCCTCCTCGAACGCGATATCGCGCACCGGGCCGGACTGCTCGCCGTACGGGGCTGGCCCGGCGCCCTGGAGCAGATGAGCCGGCACAGCACCTGGGAGGGCCCGGACGCCATCCGCTTCGGCCGCCACCCCGGCCCCGACCGCGTCATCGGCGACACCGGACTGCTGCTTGTCCCGGTGAGCCTGGCCACCGGCACCTGGCTCTGCGAGGGGCCCGCCGGCCGCTATGCCCAGGTCTACCCGGCCCGCGGCGCCGCCGCCACGGCCACCGCCGACGACCCGGACCGCGCCCTGGAACGCCTCCTGGGCACCGGCCGCGCCACCCTCCTGCGCGCCCTCCGGCAGCCCGCCACCAGCACCGAACTCGCCGCCCGGCTCCGGCAGTCCCTCGGTACCGTCGGCGGCCACCTGGCCGTCCTGCGGGACGCCGGGCTGGTCGTCGGGGTGCGGGTGGGACGGCGGGTGGTCTACCGGCGTACCGAACGCGGCGAGCAGCTGGTGGGAGACGGCGACGGGACGGCGCAACGCCGTACGCCACGGGGCTGAAACCCGCCGTCCCTAGGGAAAACGGGATGAAGGCGACGGGCCCGCCCGGTTAGCGTCCCCGCGTGACCATGGACCACGGTACGGAACTGACCCTCCGCGACATCGACGAGGCGGACCTCGACCGGGCGGTCGAGCTCGCCGCGCTCGCCTTCCACCGCAAGCTGGACGACAAGGAGCACGCCTTCCAGCGCGCGGTGCTCCGCGACACGACCAGGATCGGCACCTACGACGGCGGCACACTGGCCGGGATGGCCGCCGTCCACCACCTGCGGCTCGCCGTCCCCGGCGCCCAGCTCCCCTGCGCGGCACTGGACTTCGTCGTGGTGGCGCCCACCCACCGGCGGCGCGGCGCGCTCACCGCGATGATCGAGGAGACCTGGCGGCGGTGCGCCGCCGAAGGGCTGCCGCTGGCCTGCCTCTGGGCCTCGGAGAGCGCGATCTACGGCCGGTACGGCTTCGGCGCCGCCACCGAGGCGTACCGCGTCGACATCGACGCCACCCGGCCGCTGGCGCTGCGCATCGACCCCGACCCCCGCCCGCTGCGGCTGCTCGACCGGGCCGAGGCGCCGGCCGTGCTCGGCCCCCTCTACGAGGCGCAACTGG
Organism: Streptomyces sp. NPDC093097; assembly: GCF_044754325.1. NCBI lineage: Bacteria > Bacillati > Actinomycetota > Actinomycetes > Kitasatosporales > Streptomycetaceae > Streptomyces > Streptomyces sp. NPDC093097. The sequence goes on along the minus strand of NZ_JBIVOW010000016.1, from coordinate 67,914 downwards.
CCCTCAGCGCCGGCCGGTTCAGCCGGGACGCGGCCTGGTGGCGCCGGCATGTGCTCGACCTGGAAAGCCCCGACGACGACGATGACGACTACGGCCCGCTGCGGGTGGTGGTGCTGGGCGCCGCCGGCACCCCGCCCGGCGGCTACGCCCTCTACCGCACCCGCGGCTCCGGCGACGACGGGCCCGGCGCGGTCGCCGTGGAGGAAATGGCGGCCGAGTCCGCCCCGGCCGCCGCCGCGCTGTGGTCCTATCTCGCCGGGATCGACCTGACGGCTGGTGTCCGCGCCTGGGCCCGGCCCGCCGACGACCCCCTGCTGCTTTTCGCCGCCGACCGCGACCAGGTCCGGGTCACCCGTCAGGAACCCTGTCTGTGGCTGCGGCTGGTGGACGTCGGGGACGCCCTCACGGCCCGTTCCTGGGCCGCCCCGCTGGATCTCGTCCTCGCCGTCCGGGACACCGCCCTCCCCGCCAACGACGGCCGTTTCCGGCTGACCGTCGACGGGCCGGGCGCCACCGCCTCCTGGACGCCGACCGGCGACGAACCCGATGTCTCCCTGGACGTACGGGAGTTGGCGTCCTGCTACCTCGGCGGGGTGCCGGTACGCCGGTTCGTCCAGGCCGGGCTGGTCACCGAGCACACCCCGGGCGCGGTCCGCACCCTGGACGCCGCGCTGGTCACCGAGCGGCTGCCGTTCACGGGGGAGGACTACTGAGCCGTCGCGGCCGCCGGCCGTAGGGCGGCCATCATCAGGACGTCGTGCCAGGCCCCGTCCCAGCGCAGGGCCTCGCGCATCCGGCCCTCCATGACGAAACCGCACTTCTCGTAGCTGCGCCGGGCCCGCTCGTTGAAGGCGAACACCTCCAACTCGACGCGGTGCAGGCCCACCTTGTCGAAGGCGTGGCCGAGCAGCAGCCGGATCGCCTCCGGGCCCAGGCCGCGGCCGGTGGCGGCGGGGACCAGGGCGATCCGGAAGCTGCCGTGGGCGTTGTCCGGGTCGATCTGGCTGAGGGTCAGATCGCCCAGGTAGTCGCCGGTCGCCCGGTCCTCGACGGCCAGGTCCAGCCGGTCGGTGCGGGTGCCGCAGGCGGTGACCCACTCCTGGAGCTCCGGCAGGGTCCAGTCGCGGTGGGTCCCCGTCAGCCGTCGGGTCTCCGGGTCCTGGAAGGTGGCGTGGAAGGCGGCCGCGTGCCGGTCGGCCAGCGGCACCAGTCGGATGCGTTCGCCTTCGAGGACCGGCTTCTCGGCGAGGGCATGGGTGTCGATCATGCGCAGATGATGTCCGCGCCGCCGTCTGGGCGGCAAGGGAATTTCCGCGCAGGCGGCCGGGGTCGAGGGAGACTCGCCGGCCGCTCTTGGCTGCGGCGGCATCCCGGCCCGCCGCGGTCGGCGACGGCGCGCCGCCCGCGCCCGTGCCTACGGCAGCATCCCCGTCCGCCGCGCCTCGATCACCGCCTGCATCCGGCTGTGCACCCCCAACTTCCGCATGACCGACCGGAGATAGCCCTTCACGGTCTCCGGGCGCAGCCCCAGGTGTTCCGCCGCCTGCGCATTCGTCGCGCCGGTCGCGATCTGCGCCAGTACGTCCAGCTCCCGGGGCGCCAGGACCGGTCCGGCCGCCCGGCGCCCACCGGCCGCGGCCGGCGGCACCGCGTCCGCCCGCCCCGCCGCCGCCAGCCGCCCGCAGGCCACCAGCAGCTCCCGCCGCAGCAGCGGATCGGCCACCCGCTGCGCCAGCGCCCGGAGTTCGCCGTGGGCCTCCCGGACCTCCTCCCACGCGGCCGGGCCGGCGGCCGGCCGCCGGGCCACCGTCAGCAGCCGGGCCGCCTCGTCCTGGAGCAGCAGCGCCTGCTCCAGCTCCCGCGCCGCCGCCAGCGCGGCGGACAGCGCCCGGTCGCCGAGCCGCACCGGCCGCCGCAGCGCCCCGTAGAGCACCCCGCGCACCCGGCGCCGCACCACCACCGGCACCGCGAGCACCGACCGCAGTCCCTCCGCGGCCACCGCCCCGTCGTACTCGTGGCTGATCGCCGGCGAGAGGGGGTAGTCGCTCACCGCGCACGGCCGGGTCAGCGCGGCCGCCTTCCCGCCCAGTCCGTTGCCGCGGAGGACGTCCAGCCCGCGCAGCGCCGGGGTGGCCGTGCCGGACAGTTCGTCGATGCGGTAGCGGCCGGAGCCGGCCAGCAGCCCGCCGAACGCCACCGGTACCCCGCTGGCCCGCCGCAGTCGCGCCAGTGCCGTCGCCACGTCAACGGATTCCCCCGTCCCCGACTCGCGCCGCACGCCGTTACCTCCGCTTCCCCCCATTAGGGGGTGGTGAGACCTGCGCCACTGATTACACGATGGCTGCGGCGCCGCGGCAATGCGTCGGGAAGGAGGATCGACGGTTGCGGGAGGACGGATCCGGCGGAGGCGACCGGGCCGGCCCGTGCCCGCGACGGGGTGCACTTCCCGTCAAGTGCGGCTGATCGCTTGACCGTTGTCCCCGCAGGCCGCGGGGCGGGGGCGTGCCGCCGGCCCCGGCTGCCACACTCCCGGTCAGCCGGCCGGCGCCCGCGCCGCGTCGGCTGCGGCCCTACCCGATTCCCGAGCAGTTCCCGATTCCCCGAGCACAGGAGAGAGCATGCGGACACCGATGACGATCGCGGACTTCCTCGACCGGGCCGAGCTGGCGTTCCGCGACAGCCCGGGGGTGGTCGACGAACCGCGGCAGCCCGCCCCGCCGGTGCCCGATGCGACCTACGGGCGCTTCGCCGAACGGGTCCGGGCCTGGCAGGCCGGACTGGACGCGCTGGGCGTGGGGGAGGGGGAGCGGGTGGCGGTGGCCGGTCACAACTCCGCGCGGCTGCTGGAGCTGCTGTTCGCGGTGCCGATGAGCGGCCGGATCTGCGTCCCGGTGAACTTCCGCCTCAGGCCCGAGGAGGTCGCGTACGTGGTGGCGCAGAGCGGCGCCTCGGTCCTGCTCGTCGACCCGGAACTGGACGAGGCGCTGGGCGACATCAAGGTGCGCCACCGCTTCGTCCTCGGCGAGGAGACCGAGACCGCGCTGATGCGGTTCGGCGTCGAGCCGCGGCCCTGGTCCCGGCCGGACGAGGACGCCACCGCGACGATCAACTACACCTCGGGCACCACCGCCCGCCCCAAGGGCGTGCAGCTGACCCACCGCAACATTTGGGTCAACGGCATGACCTTCGGCCTGCACACCCGGGCCTGGGAACGCGATGTGTACCTGCACACGCTGCCGATGTTCCACTGCAACGGCTGGGGCATGCCGTATGTGATGGCCGGGCTGGGAGTGAAGCAGGTCGCCCTGCGCAAGGTCGACGGCGCCGAGATCCTCCGGCGCGTCGAGGAGCACGGTGTGACGCTGATGTGCGGTGCGCCCGCGGTGTGGAACATGGTGCTGGACGCGGCGGCTGCCTGGCAGGGCGAGGTGCCGGGCCGCGACCGGGTGCGGATCGTCTGCGCGGGCGCCCCGCCCCCGACCCGCACCATCTGGCGCGTGGAGGAGGAACTGGGCTGGGAGTTCACCCAGCTCTACGGCCTCACCGAGACCTCCCCGCTGCTGACGTTCAACCGCACCCGGCCCGAGGACGTGGACCGGCCCGCCGAGGAGCGGGCCCGCAAACTCTCCCGTGCGGGAGTGCCCGCGCTCGGCGTCAAGCTGAAGGTCGCGGCCTCCGGCGAGGTCCTGGCCCGCTCCAACACCGTCCTCGACGGCTACTGGGAGAAGCCGGAGGAGACGGCCGCGGCGCTGGAGGACGGCTGGTTCCACACCGGTGACGGCGGCACGCTGGACCCCGCCGACGGCCATCTGACGATCTCGGACCGGAAGAAGGACGTGATCATCACCGGCGGCGAGAATGTCTCGTCGATCGAGGTGGAGGACGCGATCTTCGGCCACCCGGCGGTCGCCGAGGTCGCGGTCATCGGCGTACCGCACGAGAAGTGGGGCGAGACGATCAAGGCCCTGGTGGTGCTCGCCGAGGGGGCCACGGCGCAGGAGGCCGACATCATCGCCCACTGCAAGCGGCACCTGGCCGGCTACAAGGCCCCGACGTCCGTCGAGTTCCGCGACGCCATCCCGCGCACCGCCACCGGGAAGATCCAGAAGTTCAAGCTCCGGCAGCCGTACTGGTCCGGCCTGGACCGCGAGGTCAACTGACCGCAGGCGCACAGGGCGCGCCGCGCGCTTGGGGGCGCACGCATCCGAGGGTGCGGCGCTCCAACCCGGCGGCGCACGGAGGCACACCAGGTGTCGCGGGCACTGACCGCGTACCTGGGTGGGCAGTCGGGGGAGGCCGGTGGCCGGGCCCCGTCGGGGCGGCGGTCGATGCCGAGTACACCGGGGGCGGACCGACCGCCACCGCTGACAGTGGCGCCACCGCCTGGACGCAAGAGCCCGCCCGGCCCCTCGGACCACCGACACCGGGCGGAGATCGAATCCCCCTTCGCGGCACGCAAGCGCGGGCGAGCGGCGGGGCGTGGTCGCACGCGGGGCGTCATGCTGGGGGTGGCGCGCACGCGGTGCCGACCGACGGCTGGTCGCCGGCCCCGGCGCCCGCCAAGCTGATCACCACGCACTCCGTGCCGCCCCGGCCCCACCCACGCATCCGGCGGCCGGGGCGCGTCGACCTGCCGAAGACCGTCTCCGGCACCGACCGCCGCCCCGGCCAGCGGGGCGGCGGTGCTGCCGAGTACTGGGAGGAGAACCACCGTTGACCACTGAGCCGCACATGGAGCTGTCGTACGCGAGCGGGGCCGCGGACCGGCCGCTGCTCGGCCGCACCATCGGCGCCGATCTGGCCCGCACCATCGCCCTGTTCGGCGACCGCGAGGCACTGGTCGACGTGGCCACCGGCCGCCGCTGGACCTACACCGAACTGGGCCGCGCGGTCGACGAGGTGGCGCTGGGGCTGCTCGCCAAGGGCGTCCGCAAGGGCGACCGGGTCGGCATCTGGGCGCCCAACTGCGCCGAGTGGGTCCTCATCCAGTACGCCACCGCCCGGATCGGCGCGATCCTGGTCAACGTCAACCCCGCCTACCGCGTCCACGAGTTGGCGTACGTACTGAAGCAGGCCGGGGTGGCCGTGCTGGTCTCCGCCGTCGCCCACAAGACCAGCGACTACCGGCGGATGATCGAGCAGGTGCGGTCCGAGTGCCCGGCGCTGCGCGACGTCGTCTACGTCGGCGACCCGACCTGGGGCGGGCTGCTGGCCGCCGGCGCGGCCGTGCCGCACACCCGCCTGGCCGCCTGCGAGAAGACGCTGACCGCCGACGACCCGGTCAACATCCAGTACACCTCCGGCACCACCGGCTTCCCCAAGGGCGCCACCCTCTCCCACCACAACATCCTCAACAACGGATACGCGGTGGGCGAGACCGTCGGCTACACCGAGCACGACCGGGTCTGCCTGCCGGTGCCCTTCTACCACTGCTTCGGCATGGTCATGGGCAACCTCGGCATCACCTCGCACGGCGCCTGCATCGTCATCCCGGCGCCCGCCTTCGACCCGGCCACCACCCTCCGGGCCGTCCAGGACGAGCGCTGCACCGCGCTGTACGGCGTCCCCACCATGTTCATCGCCGAGTTGAGCCTCCCGGACTTCGCCGACTACGACCTCGCCTCGCTGCGTACCGGCATCATGGCCGGCTCGCCCTGCCCGGAGGAGGTGATGAAGCGGGTGGTCGCCGAGATGCACATGGCCGAGGTGTCCATCTGCTACGGCATGACCGAGACCTCGCCGGTCTCCACCCAGACCCGGCGGGACGACGACCTGGCGCACCGCACCGGGACCGTCGGCCGGGTGCTGCCGCACATCGAGGTCAAGGTCGTCGATCCGCAGAGCGGGGTGACCGTGCGCCGCGGCACCCCGGGCGAACTGTGCACCCGTGGCTACAGCGTGATGCTCGGCTACTGGGAGGACCCGGAGCGCACCTCCGAGGTCATCGACGCGGCCCGCTGGATGCACACCGGGGACCTGGCGGTGATGAACGAGGACGGCTACGTCCGGATCGTCGGCCGCATCAAGGACATGATCATCAGGGGCGGGGAGAACGTCTACCCGCGGGAGATCGAGGAGTTCCTCTACTCCCACCCCAAGATCGCCGACGTCCAGGTCGTCGGCGTCCCGGACGAGAAGTACGGCGAGGAGATCGCCGCCTGCGTCGTCCTCCGGGACCCCGCGGACACCCTCACCCGCGACGAACTGGCCCGCTACTGCCGCTCCCGGCTGGCGCACTACAAGGTCCCGCGCTACCTGGAGATCACCGACACCTTCCCGATGACCGTCAGCGGCAAGGTCCGCAAGGTCGAACTCCGCGAGCGGCTCGCGTCGAAGCTGGGGACGGCGCCGGGCCGCGGCCGGCCGTCGCCGTACCGGCAGCGGGAGGCCGCCGACGCGGACCGGGAGGGGAGCCTCGGCACGGTCTGAGGGGTGATCGGCCGTGCGGGGCAGGGCAGTTGGCGCAGGGGCCGTGCGGCCCGTCGGGGCCGGTCCGGCCAGAGGGCCGCCGTCCGGTCGGGCCGACCCGGCCGATAGGGTCCTGACCTGGCCCGTTCCCGGTTTACGGGACGGGTGAAAGGCCGTCAACCCGGCCACATTTCAAGGCCGTTAGCAGGACGGAAATCCCGCGGGATTCCCGTCAAGAGGGGACATTCATGACCCGTTTCGCACGTTGGGCTGCCACCGCTGCCACGGTGGCCGCCGCCCTGGGGAGCTTCGCCGCCCCCGCCTACGCCGACGTCATCCAGCCCGGCAGCCCGGGCGGCCCCGTCCGCGAGGTGCTCACCGCCGGCTGCGCGAGCGGCGAGGACGCGGCGACCGTGGCGCCGACCGTGATCGACGCCGACAGCGCCGCCCGCTTCTACCGCTGCGACCCGGTCACCCACCGGGTGGCGACCCAGGAGGGGCACGCGACCTGCGCCCCCGGCGGCCTCTTCGACTGGTCCCGCGGCCTGTGCGAACCGGCCGCCACGGTACCCGAGATGGCGACCCGGCTGACCGCCGGCAAGGCCACGCTCTCCACCAAGCCGCTGAAGGTCATCGGGCTGCACGCCACCCTGGTGCGGGCCCGCTTCGCCGGTGCGCAGGACGCCATCTGGAACGCCACCCTCACCTTCAAGGACACCACCGGCAAGGTGCTGTGCGTGGCGAAGACGGACACCGCCGGCCAGGCCTCCTGTGACGCCGAGCACCCGCGCTCCGGCGCCGACGTGCTGCGCGGCGGCTACACCGTCGAGTACGCCGGCAACGGCGCGGTCAACGGCGGCTACGACACCGTCGCCCCGACCACCGCACAGGGCGGCATCCGCGCCGTCCTGCCGCCCCGGGCCTGACCGTCCGGCCGGTGTGATGCCCCGCGGTCGCGCCCTCCGGGTGCGCGAGCGCGGGGCATCCGCCCGTTGTGGCCCCGAGCCCTCAGCGCCGCTCGCCGGGCCAGGCCCTCTCGTCGCACTCCCATCGTCCGCCCGGCAGACGGGAGTTCAACGACCGGGCCAGTCCAGGAGGAGCCGCTGGGCACGCGGGAGCGAGGCCACGATCAGGTCGTAGGAGTCCTCGATCATCTCCCGCACCAGCCGGTCGGGGAGGTCGCCGGCCAGCGAAACGGTGTTCCAGTGCCGCTTGTTGAGGTGGTAGCCGGGCACCACCTCGGGGTGTGCCGCGCGCAGCCGCTGGGCCAGCTCGGGGTCGCACTTGAGGCTGACGGTCAGCGGCACCGCGTCCAGCGTCGAGAGCGCGAAGATCTTGCCGCCGACCTTGAACGTCGAGACCTCCGGATGCCGCGGGAAGGGGTTCTCCTCGGTCGCGCCGTTGAACCCCAGGCAGAAGGCGCGGAGCGCGTTCGCATCCCTCATCGGCACCTCATCGCCCGTACAGGCATGTGAAGTTGACGGCATGTCATCTCAGGACCGGGCCCCCGCCTCGCGGCGCATGCAGACCCGGGGCCAGCGGTCCAGGCCCAGCTCCGCCTCGTGGGCGCGGATCGCCCGCAGCCCCGGCGTCATCTCCTCGGCGGCCAGTCGGCGGAAGCCGAGCCGGGCGTAGTACGGGGCGTTCCACGGCACCTCGGCGAAGGTGGTCAGGGTCAGTGCGGGCAGGCCGCTGTCCGACTCGGCCCGGTCGATCAGCGCCCGGCCGACCCCGCGCCGGGCCCGCTCCGGGTGCACCGAGACCTGCTCGACATGGGCGCAGCCGTCGACCGGGTCCCACAGGAGGTAGCCGCGGGGCGGCTCGCCCGCCTGCTCGGTGTCGTAGGCGGCCAGCGCCCGGCCGGCGCGCTGGTACTCCTCCAGCAGCGCCGCAGGTGGCGGCTCGTCGTCGGCGATCTGCGCCATGCCGAGCGCGCGGAACGGCTCTCCGGCGGCGCGCTCCAGGGCGCGCAGGGCGGGCAGGTCGGCGGGGTCCGGGACACGGATGATCATGCGGACAGTGTCGCCTCTCGGGGCGCGCCGGGCGAACGGGTTTCCCCGCCGCCGGGCCGTCCGACCGGGCGGCGGGCTCAACCGGGCGGCCGGGCGCCCTGGGTGATCAGCTCGTCGGCCGCGTCGTTGACCGGCTGCGGGGTGCCGGTGAGGTCCATGACGAACAGCGGGACGTGCAGATCGTCGGCGCGCGACCGGGCGTCGCGGGCGTAGCCGGCCAGCGAGAAGAAGACCGCGACCGCGGAGTCGGCCAGGCCGTTGAGCCAGACGCACTCGACCTCGCGGAGGCCGGTGGCCCGGGTCGTCGGGTCGACCTGGGCGACCACGCCGGTGCCGCGCAGGTCCACCCCGGAGGCGGTCCGCTCCTGGGCCCGGGCCACATCGGCGAAGCCCAGCCACTTCAGGTACTGGGCGGCCGCGGTGACGCAGTCCCGGGCGGTCCGGATGGTCACCGGGCGGAACGCGGGCCGCTGCGGCGGCGGCCCGTCGGCCGGGAGGGGCGAGGGCGACGGACGGGGCGGTGCGGCGGAGACGGGGACGTCCGCGGGGGCCGGGGCCGGGTCGGGAGCGGCCGACGGCGGGGCGGGCACCGGGACGATCGGCACTCGCACCACCGTGCCGCAGGCGCAGCCGGTCTCCGGCGCGGGCCAGGCGTCCTGCCGTCCGCAGACCTCGCAGCGGACGTCCACCCAGGACGCGTCCCAGGTGCGGTGCAGTATCTCGACCGGCGAGCCGTCGCGCAGCACCGGCAGGGTCAGCGGGGCACCGCAGGCGCAGGGGAAGGTCGGCGGGGTGAAGGCGTTCTCGCGGCGGCACGTGGGGCACCGCACCGGCACGCTGTCGGCCATGTCGGCTCCAGGCAGGTCGGGCAGAGGCGGTCGGTCGGCTCTGCTTGCCGTCCATGGTCTCCCCAAATTCCCCTGCCCGTGGCGGGAATGCGCCGAGAGGCGGCGAGGGACAGGGGGCGCACGGGCACGCCGCAGGGCCCGGAGTCGGTGACCTCACGACGTTCCGGGCCCCGGCGGTGGTTTCCGTCCGACCGTGCGAGAGCTGGGCGCGACGGGACATCGCACCGCCGGACGGAGTCGGTGGGCAGGGGCGGCGGGTGGTGCTTCAGCGGGCGGCAGACGGGCTCCGCGGCGGGGGAGCGGGCCCGTCTCCTTGGCGGACGGACCTGCCACCGCACTGGCCGCTCCCCGGTGTGCCGCGGAGCGCCGCGCTGCCTTCCGTACCGGTCGGCCACCCCTCAGCGGGACGACCGGTACGGATGCGCAAGGCTGCTGACCTCCCGTCAGTCCTCGCGCAGTTCGCGGACCCGCGCCTCGACGCGCGTGCCGTAGTCCGGGTCGGCGGCGTGGAAGTGCGCCAGGTTCTTCTCGATCACGTCGTCCCGGCTGACCTGGGAGAGTCCGCCGGCGATGTTCTCCACCAGGCGCTTCTTCTCGTCCTTCGACATCAGGCGGTAGAGCTCGCCGGCCTGGAAGAAGTCGTCGTCCTTGGGGTGCGCCGGGGCCGCGTGGGTGCCGACGTGGCCGGTGACGGCCAGCGGCGCGGAGAGCGGCCGGTCGGTCTGGACGGGGCCGTCGTAGGAGTTGGGCTCGTAGTTCTTGGCGCGCCGGTCGTAGGCGTTGCGCGCCATGAAGCCGTCCCGGCCGTAGTTGTCGGCGGACGTCGCCCTGGGCGCGTTGACCGGGAGCTGGGTGTGGTTGACGCCCAGGCGGTAGCGGTGCGCGTCGGCGTAGGCGAAGAGCCGGCCCTGGAGCATCCTGTCCGGGGACGGGCCGATGCCGGGCACGAAGTTGTTCGGCGAGAAGGCGGCCTGCTCGACCTCGGCGAAGATGTTGTCGGGGTTGCGGTCCAGGACCAACCGGCCGACCCGCTGGAGCGGGTAGTCGCGGTGCGGCCACACCTTGGTCAGGTCGAAGGGGTTGAAGCGGTAGTCGGCCGCCTCCGCCGCCGGCATGATCTGCACGTACAGGGTCCACGAGGGGTACACGCCCCGCTCGATGGACTGGAGCAGATCGGTCTGGTGGCTGTTGCCGTCCTTGCCCACCACGCCCTGGGCCTGTTCGGCGGACAGGCAGCGGATGCCCTGGTTGGTCTTGAAGTGGTACTTGACGAAGAAGGCCTCGCCCGCCTCGTTGGTCCACTGGTAGGTGTGCGAGCCGTAGCCGTTCATGTGCCGGTAGGAGGCCGGGATGCCGCGGTCGCCCATGAGCCAGGTGACCTGGTGGGTGGCCTCGGGGGAGTGGGCCCAGAAGTCCCAGACGTTGTCCGGCTCCTGCTTGCCGGTGAACGGGTCGCGCTTCTGGGTGTGGATGAAGTCGGGGAACTTGATCGGGTCCTTGATGAAGAAGACCGGGGTGTTGTTCCCGACGAGGTCGTAGTTGCCCTCCTCGGTGTAGAACTTCACCGCGAAACCGCGCGGGTCCCGCACGGCGTCCGCGCCACCGAGGCTGTCGGCCACGGTCGAGAAGCGGATGAACAACTCGGTGCGCTTGCCCACGGTGCTGAGGAAGTCGGCCCGGGTGAAGGCGGTGACGTCGTCGGTCACCTCGAAGTGGCCGTAGGCGCCGGAGCCGCGGGCGTGCACGATGCGCTCCGGGATGCGCTCGCGGTTGAAGCGCGCGAGCTTCTCCAGCAGGTGCTGGTCCTGGAGGACGATCGGGCCGCCGACGCCGGCGGTGGCGGAGTTCTGGTTGTCGGCGATCGGGGCGCCAGCCTCCGTAGTGAGAGTGCGCGCCGTCAGCGTGGGCTTCGACATGGTGACCTTCCGTACGAGACTGCGGAAGTTGGCTTCCGCGTGTCGGAGCGTAGGAAGTGCTCCGACCAGACGTCAACAGTTTGTTGAAACAATCCTGAGTGGGTGTTCCGGGCGGCGGCCGCGCCTGGGCGCGACAGGACAGGTGTCAACGCGACCGCCGCCCGGAAGTCTGTTCTCCGCTGGCCCGGAGAGTCCTCACGCGACCCCAACGGTCGCCTGGGGTACGGGACTTGACCGCTACCCCGAGGGGAGCGCGCTCAGTCCTTGAGGTCGTACCCGGCGAGGCGCTCGACGCCGCGGAGGAGGGCGGAGTGGTCCAGTCCGCCGTCGCCCTGGGCGCGCAGGGCGGCCACCAGGGAGGCGACGACGCAGCCGACGGGCAGCGGGGCGCCGACGGTACGGGCGGCGTCGGTGACGATGCCCATGTCCTTGTGGTGCAGGTCGATGCGGAAGCCGGGCGCGAAGTCCCGCTTCTTGAAGTTGTCCTTCTTGCGGGCCAGGACGGTGGAACCGGCCAGTCCGCCGCCCAGGACGTCGAGCGCGGCACCGAGGTCGACGCCGGACTTCTCCAGGAAGACCACGGCCTCGGCGCAGGCCTGGATGTTGACGGCGACGATGAGCTGGTTGGCGGCCTTGACGGTCTGACCGGAGCCGTGCGGACCGCACCGCACGATGGTCTTGCCCAGCGCCTCGAAGACGGGCCTGGCCTCGTCGAAGTCGGCCTGCTCACCGCCCACCATGATGGACAGCACCGCCTCGACGGCCCCCGCCTCGCCACCGGAGACCGGGGCGTCCAGCACCCGGACGCCCTTCTCGGCGGCCTTCTTCGCCAGGTCCATGGAGGTCTGCGGGGTGATCGAGGACATGTCGATCAGCAGCGCCCCGGACCTGGCGTTCGCCAGGATCCCGTCCGGGCCGTAGGCGATGGCCTCGACCTGCGGGGAGGCGGGGACCATGGTGATGATGACGTCCGCGTCCCGGACGGCCTCGGCGATCGACGCGGCCGCGGTCCCGCCGGCCTCGGTCAGCCGCCGGAGCTTGTCGGCCTCCAGGGTGTGACCGGTCACCGCATAGCCGGCCTTGAGCAGGTTCTCGGCCATGGGCGCGCCCATGATGCCCAGCCCGATCCATGCGATCGACGGGCGGGAGGAGTCGGCCAGGTTGCTCATCGAAAAGCCTCTTTCGCACTCAGAACCAGGGGGACGGAAGGAGGTTGGGGCCGGGGCACGCCCTAGTGGGCGGCGCGCAGCGGAGCGGGCAGCCAGGCGAAGGAGCCGGCGCTGGGGCCGTCGCCCGGCTTGTACTCCAGGCCGACGTAGCCGTCGTAGCCGTTCTTGCGCAGCCGGTCCAGCAGTGCGGGGAAGTCCAGCGAGCCGGTGCCCGGGGCGCCGCGGCCGGGGTTGTCGGCGATCTGCACATGCGCGGTCTTGGCGGTGTGGCGGTCGATGACGTCGTCGAGGTCCTCGCCGTTCATCGACAGGTGGTAGAGGTCCATCAGGAACCGCGCGTTGTCCAGCCCGGTGGCGGCGTTGACCGCGTCGACCACCTCGATCGCCTTCGGCGCCGAGACGATCGGGCAGGCCGGCGACTCCGGCGCGTTCAGCGCCTCGATCAGCAGGGTGCCCTCCACCTCGGCCACCGCCCGGGCGGCGAAGGCGAGGTTCGCAAGCGCCAGCGCGTCCTGTTCGGCCGCGGTGGCGCCCTCGACGCGGTTGCCGTACAGGGCGTTGAAGGCGGTGCAGCCCAGCGAGGAGGCGAACTCGATCGCCACCGGCACGTTCGCCCGGAACCGCGCCGACTCCTCTCCCGGCACCGACAGCGCGCCGCGGTCCGGCCCCGGCAGCCGCCCGGCGTAGAAGTTCAGCCCGGTCAGCTGCGTGCCCGCATCGCGCAGGGCGTCGCGCAGCGCGGCCAGTTCGGAGCGCTCCGGGGTCGGGGCGTCCACCCACGGCCACCACAGCTCCACCGCCGTGAAGCCCGCCGCCCGGGCGGCGGCCGGCCGCTCCAGCAGCGGGAGCTCGGTGAACAGGATCGACAGATTGACGTTGAAGCGGGTGTCCGCGAAACCCATGAGGCCCAGGGCTCCTTCCGAATTGCGGAATTCACTTTCTGCGTAACGGAACACTGCCGGGCGTCGGAGAGGCTGTCAAGAGGGCTTGTGGGCAATTTCTGGTCGACGGGCCCCACCGCGCGTAGGTTGAACGGCGTGCGATTGAGAGTTGAGTTCACGACGGAGCCGTTCGATCTGGACGAGGCGCCGGCCCATGCCGTGGTGGCGCGGGAGATCGTCACCGGCGCCCAGTTGGACGCCGTCGACGTCGGTCCCTTCGGCAACACCGCGGAGGGGGACGTCGACCGGGTGCTGGGCGCGGTCGACTCCCTGCTGCGGCGGTCCCTGGAGGCGGGTGCCACCCGGGTATCCCTCCAGGTCAATGTGATCGCGGACGGCGGTGGCGGCGCGGCGGCGCCGGGCGTCTCCGCCCGGGACGGCGGCGGGCGGCAGGCGGGCGGCGCGGCCGGACGTGTGGGGGAGGCGACGTGACGGAGCCCGTCGACCACCCCTTCGTCCGCGCGGTCAAGCCGCTGGTGGACGCGATGGGTGCCCAGATGATCGCGCCGGACCAGGCCGGCGGCGACGATGTGGTGCTGTCCTGGGAGGGCGAGGACCGGATGGCCGTCCGGCTCCCGCACCTGTCGGACTCGCTCGACCACATCCTCGCCGAGCTCCAGCGCCGGCACGGTATGCCGCTGTCTGAACTCGACCGCAAGACCAAGCAGTCGGTGGTGCGCATCTTGGAGAGCCGGGGCGCCTTCTCCGTCCGGCACGGCGTGGAGACCGTCGCGGCCGCCCTCGGCGTGAGCCGGTTCACCGTCTACAACTACCTCAACCGCGAAAGCGCCGCGAAGAGCGCCGAGTGAGGCGAAGGGGGTGCAACTCCCCCTGCAATGGCCGAAGTCGCCGTCCGTCAACTCCGGGCGGCGGCTTTTGTGTTGCCGACTTTTCAACAAAGTGTTGACGTGATGTTGCCGGAGGTCTTAGCTGTTTCCAGCCAACCAGAGCTGTCCAGCACCAGGCCACGGAGGCTTCCCGTGTCTTCGAGTACGCCCGAGGGGCTTACCCGGTTCAACGCCGTCGATGCCGGCGAGGCTCAGGCCGCCCTGCACGAGGTGTGCGCCAGCCGCGCATGGGGGAACAAGGTCCTCGCCCAGCGCCCCTACCCCACCGCCGACGCCCTGTTCGCCGCCAGCGACGCCGCCGTGGCCGAGCTGACCGCCCAGGACCTGGCCGAGGCGATGGCGGGGCACCCGCCCATAGGCAGACCCAAGCCGGGCGACCCCACCTCCAGCCGCGAGCAGAGCGGGATGGCCGGCGCCTCCGACGCACTCAAGGCGGAGATGCTCGAACTCAACCTGGCCTACCAGGAGAAGTTCGGGCACGTCTTCTTGATCTGCGCCTCCGGACGCACCGGCGAGCAGATGCGCGAGGCGGTCCGCTCCCGGATCGGCAACACGCCGGAGAGGGAACGCGAGATCGTCCGCGGTGAGCTCGGCAAGATCAACCGCATCCGCCTGAACCGCATCGCAGAAGGAGACCCAGCATGAGCAGCGAGCCGGCCGCACCGACGTCGGTGTCCACGCACATCCTGGACACCAGCGTGGGCCGCCCCGCGGAGGGCGTCGCCCTCACGCTCGCGGTGCGCTCCGGCAGCGCGGGAGCCTGGACAGCCCACGGTGCCGGCCGGACCGACGCCGACGGGCGCTGCAAGGACCTGCCGGCCCTGCCGGAGGGAACCACCCACGTACGCATCGAGTTCGCGACCGAGGCGTACTTCCTTTCCAAACAGCACAGCCTTTCCGAACAGCACAGCCTTCCCGAACAGCACAGCGTCTCGGACCAGCACAGCGCTTCACCCCAGCACAGCGTCAACCAGCAAGCCGAGGAACAGCAGGACGCCCCCGCGCCACGGGACAGCGGAGCCTTCTTCCCGGAGGTGGCAATCACCTTTGCCGTCAAGCCGGGCGAGCACTATCACGTACCGCTGCTGCTCAACCCGTTCGGCTACTCCGTATACCGAGGGAGCTAGCACCGACATGCCCACGATTCTCGGCCAGAACCAGTACGGCAAGGCGGAAAACCGCGTCGTCAAGATCACCCGCGACGGCGCCACCCACCACATCAAGGACCTCAACGTCTCGGTCGCGCTCTCCGGCGACCTGGAAGACGTCCACCTCTCCGGCTCCAACGCCCACTGCCTGCCCACCGACACCACCAAGAACACCGTGTACGCCTTCGCCAAGGAGTACGGCATCGAGTCGGCGGAGCAGTTCGGCATCCACTTGGCCCGGCACTTCGTCACCAGTCAGGAGCCGATCAAGCGGGCCCGGATCCGGATCGAGGACTACGCCTGGGAGCGCATCGAGACCTCCGACGCCAACTCGCAGTTCATCGGCGCCGAGGAGGTCAAGCACTCCTTCGTCCGCAAGGGCCAGGAGACCCGGCTGACCGAGATCACCTACGACGGTGAGAAGTGGGAGGTCATCTCCGGTCTGAAGGACCTGGTCGTGATGAACTCCACCAACTCGGAGTTCTGGGGCTACATCAAGGACAAGTACACGACCCTGAAGGAGGCGTACGACCGCATCCTGGCCACGCAGGTCTCCAGCCGCTGGCGCTTCAACTGGACCGACGACGAGCAGCGGATGCCCCACTGGGAGCGTTCGTACGCGCAGGTCAAGAAGCACATGCTGCAGGCCTTCGCGGAGACCTACAGCCTCTCGCTCCAGCAGACGCTGTACCAGATGGGATCGCGCGTCATCAACAACCGGTCCGAGGTGGACGAGATCCGCTTCTCGCTCCCGAACAAGCACCACTTCCTCGTGGACCTGGAGCCCTTCGGGCTCAAGAACGATACCGCCGAGGGGGCCGTCTACTACGCGGCGGACCGCCCGTACGGCCTGATCGAAGCCACTGTTCTGCGCGACGGTGTCGAAGCCCGGATCCCGATGGATCTGACGAACCTCTAGGTCTCCTTCGCACCCTCCCGTCTGCCGGGCGGCAGGGTGAGAAGAAGGACCTGGCGGCTTACGACGCAACGCCGTGCCTCGCGTCCCCTCCCCACCCCGCAGGGGGAGGGGACGTGATTTCCGAGGGGATCGACCCATGGCACAGCACGAGCAAGCCCCCCACCACCCTGCCCCACCGGTCCACCCGGTGGACGAGAAGCCGACCGTCAGACGGCTCGTCCCCGCCGCCCTCCAGCACATCGCGGCGATGTACGCCGGCGTCGTCACCCCTCCGCTCATCGTCGGCCAGGCCGTCGAGCTGGACGCCGCCGGCCGGACCCGGCTGATCGCCGCCAGTCTGCTCATCGCCGGCCTCGCGACGCTGGTGCAGACGCTCGGCATCGGCACCTTCGTCGGCAACCGCCTCCCGTTCGTCAACGCGGCCAGCTCCGCCGGCATCACCCCGATGCTCGCCATCGCCGAGACCACCGCCAAAGGGCACCAACTCCCCGCCATCTACGGGGCGGTGATGTGTGCCGGCGCCTTCTGCCTGGCGATCGGCCCGTTCTTCGGCAGGCTCCTGCGCTTCTTCCCGCCGCTGGTCACCGGCGTGGTGATCACCCTCATCGGGGTGACGCTGATGCCCGTACCGGTCGGCTGGGCCCAGGGCGGCGACAAGCACGCCGCCGACTTCGGATCGATGAAGAACCTCGCGCTGGCCGGCTTCACCCTCCTGGTGGTGCTGCTCATCCAGCGCTTCGCCAAGGGCTTCCTCAAGCAGGTCGCGCTGCTGATCGGCCTGGTCGTCGGCACCCTCGCGGCGATCCCGTTCGGCATGGCCGGCTTCGACGGGCTGCGCTCGGCGCCGATCGCCGCGCTGCCCACCCCGTTCGCCTTCGGGCCGCCGGAGTTCCAGCCCGCCGCGATCCTCTCGCTGTGCATCGTGATGCTGGTGCTGATGACGGAGTCGTCGGCCGGGATGCTCGCCCTCGGCGAGATCTGCGACCGCACGACCACCGGCGCCACCATCACCCGCGGACTGCGCACCGACGGCATCGCCACCCTCCTCGGCCCGCTCGTCGGCGGCTTCCCGACCAGCGCCTTCGCGCAGAACGTCGGCGTCGTCTCGCTGACCCGGGTCCGTAGCCGCTATGTCGTCGCGCTGGCCGGCCTGGTGCTCCTGCTCCTGGGCGCCTTCCCCGTCCTGGGCGCGGTGGTCTCGCTGGTGCCGATGCCGGTCCTGGGCGGCGCGGGCATCGTGCTGTTCGGATCGATCGCGGTCAGCGGTATCCGCACGCTCTCCGAAGCCGGGCTCGACGACAGCTCCAACATCATCCTGGTGGCCGTCTCGCTCGGCGCGGGGATCATCCCGCTGGCCGCACCGACCTTCTACGCCGAATTCCCCGCCTGGGCACAGACCGTGCTCGGCTCCGGCATCAGCGCCGGAGCGCTCGTCGCGGTCCTGCTCAACCTGTTCTTCCACCACCTCGGCACCCGGGGCACCCCACGGGCGGCGGTCCTGTCAGCCGCCTCGCCCGGCTCCGGCACTCACATCCCGTAGGGCCATGCCGTGCCCGAACCGCCACGAAAGCACGAGGAAAGCAGCATGGCAGCATCGGCATTCCCTGACAGCGCGGTGCAGCAGCGCATCGTCATCGAGAACTGCGCCATCGCGACCATCGACGCCGACGACACCGAGTACGCCGGCGGTCACGTCGTCATCGCCGGCAACACCATCGAGTCCGTCGGCGCCGGCAAGGCGCCCGAGGGGCTGGCCAACGTCGTCCGCCGCGTGGACGGCACCGGCCACCTGGCCACTCCGGGCCTGATCAACACCCATCACCACTTCTACCAGTGGCTCACCCGGGGCCTGGCCACCGACCACAACCTCTTCGACTGGCTGGTCGCGCTCTACCCGACCTGGGCCCGGATCGACGCGCAGATGCTCACCGCGGCCACCCACGGCTCGCTCGGCATGATGGTCAAGGGAGGTGTCACCACCGCCTGCGACCACCACTACGTCTTCCCGCGCGGCGCGGGGGACTTGGTGGCCGCCGAGCTGGCCGCGGCCGCCGACATCGGCGCCCGGATCACCCTGGCCCGCGGCTCGATGGACCGCAGCGAGAAGGACGGCGGCCTGCCGCCGGACTTCGCCGTGGAGACCACCGAGGGCGCCCTGATCGCCACCGAAGCGGCCGTCGACGCGCACCACGACGCGTCGTTCGGCTCGATGGTGCACCTCGCCGTGGCGCCCTGCTCGCCGTTCTCGGTCTCCACCGAACTCCTCCGCGAGGGCGCCGCGCTCGCCCGCCGCAAGGGCGTCCGGATGCACACCCACGGCTCGGAGACGGTGGAGGAGGAGGCGTTCTGCCACGAGCTGTTCGGCATGGGCCCGACCGACTACCTCGCGTCGACGGGCTGGCTCGGGGAGGACGTGTGGATGGCCCACTGCGTCCACATGAACGACTCCGACATCGCCGCCTTCGCCCGCACCGGGACCGGCGTGGCGCACTGCCCGTCCTCCAACGCCCGCCTGGCCGCCGGGATCGCCCGCGTCCCGGACCTGCTCGCGGCCGGCGTCCCGGTCGGTCTGGGCGTCGACGGCACCGCCTCCAACGAGTCCGGCGAACTCCGCACCGAACTGCGCAACGCGCTGCTCATCAACCGCCTCGGCGCCCACCGGGAGGCCGCCCTGAACGCCCGCGCGGCGCTGCGGCTGGGCACCCACGGCGGCGCCCAAGTCCTCGGCCGGGCCGCCGAGATCGGCTCCCTGGAGCCCGGCAAGCTCGCCGACCTGGTCCTGTGGAAACTGGACGGTCTGGGCCACGCCTCGATCGCCGACCCGGTCACCGCCCTGGTCTTCGGGCCGCCGGCCCCGGTCACGCTGTCGCTGGTCGACGGCCGGCCGGTGGTCGAGGACGACCACCTCACCACCGTCGACGAGGACGCCATCGCCCGCGCCACGCGGTCCGAGGCCCGGCGGCTGGCCCGTATCGCGGCCGGGGGCTGATCCCTCCGGACGCGGTACACCCAGGACTCGGTCGGGAGGGACGGCTCCCGGCCGAGCTTGCGGATCCGAGCGGAGTCCGCAAGCGCCGGTCGGGGCGCGGCAGCGCCGCACCCCGGCCGGCCCCGACCCGCCGTCGACGCGCCACAAGCGCGGCCACCGACACGCTCACCAGCGTGCCGTCCGGCATCACCGCACCACATGGCACGACCTCCGTGACAGGCTCGCTCCGCCGGTTTCCGGCGAGCAGAAATCGAAGGAGGCCCGCAGTGGCCGCAATTACCGGGCAGACGTCGAAGGAGGACCGGAAGCATCCGGTCGACGCGACCCTCCCGCCCTTCAAGATGTTCACCAGTGGCCTGCAGCACGTGGCCGCCAGTTACGCGGGCGTGGTGGCCCCGCCGATGATCGTGGGGCCCGCCTGCGGGCTCGCCCCCACCGAGACCGCGTTCCTGATGGGTGCCAGCCTCTTCACCGCGGGCATCGCCACCCTCCTGCAGACCCTGGGCTTCTGGAAGGTCGGCGCCAAGCTCCCCTTCGTCAACGGCGTCTCCTTCGCCGGGGTCACCCCCATGGTGGCGATCGCCAAGGAGCACGGCGCCCGCGACGCCCTACCGGTGATCTTCGGGGCGGTGCTCGTCGCCGGAGTGCTGGGCTTCCTCCTCGCCCCCTACTTCTCCAGACTCGTCCGCTTCTTCCCGCCGGTGGTCACCGGCACCGTCATCACCCTGATCGGCGTCTCGCTGCTCCCGGTCGCCTTCCGCTGGTCCCAGGGCGGTAACGAACAGGCCGCGGACTACGGCTCGTTGACGAACATCGCGATGGCCGCGGCCACCTTCCTGATCGTGCTGGTGCTGCGCCGGGTACTGCGCGGCTTCCTCCAGCAGATCGCGATCCTGCTCGGCCTGGTCGCCGGCACGCTGATCGCGATCCCGGTCGGCATCACCGACTTCTCGGCGCTGACCAAGGCCGGCCTGATCGGCTTCCCGACGCCGTTCCACTTCGGCACCCCGCAGTTCGACGTCGCCGCGATCGTCTCGATGTGCATCGTGATGCTGGTCTGCATGACCGAGTCCACCGCCGACATGCTCGCCCTCGGCCGGATCGTGGGCCGCCCGGCCGACGAGCGCACCATCGCCGGCGGACTGCGCGCCGACACCCTCGGCTCGGCCCTCAGCCCGCTCTTCAACGGCTTCGCCAACAGCGCCTTCGCGCAGAACATCGGCCTGGTCGCGATGACCAGGGTCCGCAGCCGCTTCGTGGTGGCCACCAGCGGCGTGATCCTGATCGTGCTCGGTCTGTGTCCGGTGGCGGCCTCGGTCATCTCCCTGGTCCCGCTGCCCGTGCTGGGCGGCGCCGGCATCGTCCTGTTCGGCTCGGTCGCCGCCAGCGGCGTCCAGACGCTGGCCGGTGCCGCCATGGAGAAGGGCGACAACGCGCTGATCGTCGCCGCCGCGGTCGGCGTCGGCCTGATCCCCATCGCGGCCCCGGAGTTCTACCACGCCTTCCCCAAGGACCTGCTGGTCGTCCTGGACTCCGGGATCAGCACCGGCTGCCTGGTCGCCATCGTCCTCAACCTCGCCTTCAACCACCTCGGGAAGAAGGGCGCCGCCGACGGCCCCGAGGCGGACGGGGACCCCGCCGAGGCCGCCCCCGAGATACCCCGGCAGTCCGCCCGCGGCCGTCTGGGCGACGACGAGGCCGCCGCCTCGCCCGCCCACTGACCCGGCCCGTCCCACCGGCAACGGCCCGCAGGGGAGCGGCAACCGCCGCCTCCCTACGGGCCGTCGGGCTCCCTTGCGGGTCAGCCGATGTGGTAGCTGTCCCCGTACACCTTCCAGTTCAGCGGCGTGTGCAGGTCCAGGTTGCCGGCCTTGAGGAACACCCGCTGCGCGGTGTCCACCCGGCTGGTGTCGCTGTGCGCCTCCTCCTGCTTCATCGCCCAGACCCGGGCGTCGAGGAAGGCGGACAGATAGGCCTTCTCGTCGCCGCCCTGGGCCGGCGGCTTGGCCTTGGCCAGCGCGCGCTTGCGGATGTTGGAGAAGCTGGTCTTGTCGTCCCCGTCGCCGTGCATCACGATCGCGTCGTAGTACGCGAACTGGCCCAGGACGCCGATCCCGTCGGCCTTGCCCTGCTTGACCGCGGGGTTGAAGTACACCCGGTCCCGCTCGTCGTTCTGCGCCTTCTGGAAGGCCGTGTCCTGGGCGGCCTTGCGCCAGTCCTTCTTGTAGTTGGGGTCCAGGCCCTCGTGCGAGTCGCTGCCGTCGACCTTGCGCAGCGCCGGCAGGTACTTGGCCAGGATGTTGTCCGGCTTCCGCTTGGTGTAGAGCTCGACCAGCTCCAGCATGTCGTGGGTGCCGGAGGTGAAGCCGATGATGCCGCCGGTGTAGCCGCGGCCGTCACCGATGTCGTCGATGTACTTGTACTGGTCCTTCCAGTCCAGCGAGGAGTTCTCCGCGCTGGACACCAGCTGCATGGCGATTTCCTTCTTCGCCGGGTCGTCCAGCCCGGTGGCGGCCTTCGCGGTGTGCGGTGCGGCCTGGGCGGTGGCGGCAGCCGGAGCGGCCGGCCCCGCGGTGGCGGCGACCGCGGTCGTGGGGATGGCGAGCAGCGCCAGGCCGAGCGCGACGCGGGTGACGGGTTTGGCCATCGATCGGGAACGCATGGAGTCCTCCTATGTGGAGTGGGCCGTGGGGGATTCCCCAATCGTTAGGAAGCTTTCCTATCAGACTCCGCAGGCGCCGTACAGGCGTCCCGTGCGCCCAACTTGGCGCGCCTGGCGGGAAGTTGATGCGCGGTCCGCTGCCACCGCGGGGTGTCCGCCCCGGAGCGCGCGCCGGCGTCCGTCAGCCGACCTGGACGCCCAACAACCCGCCCACCAGCGCCCGCATCTCCTCGACGGGGTCGAACGCGCCGTCCGGAAAGGCCAGTTGACGCAGGACCACGCCCTCCAGGTGGTCCACCAGAATCCGGCCGTGCCGCTCCGGCGCCCCGGAGCCCAGTCGGCGCACCCACTCCGTGCTGTGCCGCAGCACCGCCTGCCGGCCCCGGCCGAGCGGCGCCCGCAGCTCCGGCCGCGCCGACGACTCCAGGAGCAGCGCCCACCGCGCGGCCGTACGGGACCGCCCCGGGCCCGCGGCGTACCGGGCGAACGCGGCCAGCGCGTCGGCCAGTTCACCGGGCCCGACCGGCGCCGGCCCCGAGGCCAGCGCCTCCCACTCCCGCCGCTCCAGCGCCGGCAGATGCCCGGCGATGCCGTCGATCAGCGCCGCCCGGTTGCGGAAGTAGTTGGAGGTGGTCCCCGTCGGCACGCCCGCGGCCCGATCCACGGCCTGGTACGTCAGCCGTCGCGTCCCCTGGTCGCCCAACACCTCGACCGCCGCGTCCAGCACCTGCTCCCGCCGCCGCGCCACCCGTTCCACCCACCCGCTCTTACAACTCCGCTACTACGCCCATAGTAGTGCGATTCCGCCGAGCCCCGCGGCGCGCAGGCCGGCGCCGCACGAGGGCCGCCGACCGCGTCCGGCAACGTGGCGACCCCCTCGCACGCAAGGCGCCCGATATGGTGCTGTTCGGCCAAAAAACTCACACTTAGTCAACGTGTGTGCCCGCCGGGCGCCACAGAGAGGGGGCCCGCGGTGCCCCACCACACCACCCCGGACCCGGCACCGTCGCTGGAAGCCGTCGTCGACGGCCTGATGGACGACCTCTGCACCGACCTCAAACGCCTCGCCGCCATCCCGTCCATCGCCTTCCCCGGCTTCTCGCCCGAACCGGTCCTCCAGGCCCGCGACCTCCTCGTCGCACTCCTCCGCGAGGCCGGCGTGACCGAGATCGGCGAGCTGAACCTCCCCCGCACCGCCCCGGTGATCACCGCCCACGTCCCCCCGCCCACCCCGAACGCCCCCACCGTCCTCCTCTACGCGCACTACGACGTACAGCCACCGGGCGACGAACACCTCTGGGACTCCCCGCCGTTCGCACCGACCGACGTCGACGGCGGCATCCGGGCTCGCGGCATCGCCGACGACAAGGCCAACGTGATGGTGCACCTCGGCGCCCTCCGGGCGTTCGGCGGCCGCCCGCCGGTGGGCCTCACCCTCGTCTTCGAGGGACAGGAGGAGTACGGCAGCGCCTTCGACGACTACCCGCCGACCGACCCCGCCGCCTTCGCCTGCGACGCGATGGTCATCGCCGACACCGGCAACCTCCGCCCCGGCACCCCCACCCTCGTCACCGCCCTCCGCGGCACCGTCGAGGTCCTCGTCGAGGTCCGCACCCTCGACGCCGCCGTCCACAGCGGCTCGTACG
Organism: Streptomyces sp. NPDC093097; assembly: GCF_044754325.1. Classification (NCBI taxonomy): domain Bacteria; kingdom Bacillati; phylum Actinomycetota; class Actinomycetes; order Kitasatosporales; family Streptomycetaceae; genus Streptomyces; species Streptomyces sp. NPDC093097. Next base: position 44,408 of record NZ_JBIVOW010000016.1, on the reverse strand, counting down.
GCGGCGCCGCCCCGGACGCGCTGCTCGTCCTCCTCAAGGCGCTCGGCACCCTCCACGACCTCCACGGCGACGTCGCCGTGGCGGGCCTGCGCCGCGAACCGTGGCCCGGGAACGCGCTCGACGAGGCCGAGTTCCGCGAGCTGGCCGGGGTCCGCGCGGACCTGCCGCTGTTCGGCACCGGCGGGCTCGGCGAACGCCTGTGGAGCGGCCCGGCACTCACCGTCGTCGGCCTGGACGCGCCCTCCGTCGAGCGCGGCGCCTCCGCCGTCGTCCCGCACGCCCGCGCCAAGCTCAACCTCCGTGTCCACCCCCGGCAGGACCCCAAGGAGGCCCAGGACGCCCTCGTCCGTCACCTGCGACGCCTGCGCCCCTTCGGCATCCCGCTCACCGTCACCCCCGGCGAAACCGGCCCCGGCTACGAGGCCGCCACCGACGGCCCCGCCTACCGCGCCGCCCGCACCGCGCTCCGCCGCGCCTGGGGCAGCGACCCCTTCCTCGCGGCGACCGGCGGTTCCGTCCCGCTGGTCAACGGCCTGGCCGCGGCGGCGCCGCAGGCCGAGGTCCTGCTCTTCGGCGCCGAGGACAACCTCTGCAACCTGCACGGCCCCAACGAACGGGTCCTGCTCCGCGAACTCCGCGCCGCGGTCCTGGCCGAGGCCGCCTTCTTCGCCGAGTACGCCGCCGGGCACCGGCCGGGAGGAACGGCATGACCCCCGGGGCGCCCGACGACGGCGCCCCGACGCCGCCCACCGCCGACGACGAGGAAGGCCAGGACCCGGGCCCCGGAGGGCACTTCACCTTCCCCAGCGCCCTGACCGTCCTGGTCCTGGTCACCGTCGCCGTCTGGGCCCTGGCCTTCGTCCTCCCCTCCGGCAGCTACACCCGCACCGCCGCCGGCCGCCCCCTCCAGGGCACCTACCACCCCGCGCCCTCCGGCCGGACGTTCCCCGAGCGGCTCGGCGACCTCTTCCTCTCGCCCGTCAACGGCCTCTACGGAGTCAAGGACGCCCGGACCGGCCTGGTGGGGCCGGACCTCAGCGGCGAACTGTTCGGCAGCGCCGGCGTCTTTCTCTTCGTCCTGGCCATCGGCGCCTTCATCACCGTCGTCTTCGCCACCGGCGCCCTGGACCGCGGCATCGGCCGCCTCGCCCACCGCCTCCGCGACCGCGGCGCCCTCCTCATCGCCGGGGTGATGGGGGTCTTCTCCCTCCTCGGCACCGTCGAGGGCTTCGCCGAGGAGACCCTGGGCTTCTACGGCCTGCTCGTCCCCCTGATGCTGGCCCTCGGCTTCGACCGGCTGGTGGCCACCGGCGCGATCATCCTCGGCGCCGGTATCGGCGTCCTGTGCTCCACCGTCAACCCGTTCGCCACCGGCGTCGCCTCCGCCGCCGCCGAGATCTCCCTCGGTGACGGCATCACCCTGCGCGTCGCCATGTGGCTGGTGCTGACCGCCGCCACCCTCGCCTACGTCATCCGCTACGCCCGCCGGGTGCGCGCCGACCCCGACCGCTCCCTGTGCGGCTTCCGCCCCGGCGACCGCGAGCACGCCCAGACCGCCCCGGACGCCGCCGAACCCCCGCCGCTGACCGCCCTCCACAAGGCGGTCCTGCTCACCGTCACCCTGCTCTTCGCCTTCATGGTCTTCTCGGTGATCCCGTGGTCCGGCGCCCTCACCGGCCGCGCCGACGCACGCCCCTACGCCTGGGAACTGGACTGGTCCTTCCCGGAGTTGGCGGCGATGTTCCTCGTCGGATCGGTACTGGTCGGCCTGCTGGCCCGGATGGGCGAACAGCGACTGACCGCCACCTTCGTCCAGGGCGCCGCCGACTTCATCTCACCCGCCCTGGTCATCGTCCTGGCCCGCGGCGTCACCGTCATCATGAACAACGCCAAGGTCACCGACACCGTGCTGCACTCCATCGAGGGCGTCGTCGCGGGCACCCCCGCGGCCCTCTTCGGCGTCATCGTCTTCGTCGTCAACCTCCCGCTGGCCTTCCTGATCCCCTCCACCTCCGGCCACGCCACCCTCGCCATGCCCATCCTCGCCCCGCTCGCCGACTTCGCCGGCGTCACCCGCCCCGTCGTCGCCACCGCATGGCAGGCCGCCAGCGGCTGGATGAACCTCTGGGTCCCCACCACCGCCGTCGTCATGGGCGGCGTCTCCCTCGCCAAGGTCGGCTACGACACCTACCTCCGCTTCGCCGCCCCCTACCTCGCCCTCCTCTTCTGCCTGATCTGCGCATTCGTGGCGCTGGGGGCGGTGGTCGGCTAGGGCGTGTCGTCAAACTGGCGGTGTTCGGCCGGAGGCCGGGCCGTGCGGCGTCTGGTGCGTGCGATCGCAAGGCGGAGGGCTGCCCCGATACCGGGCGTATCGGGGCAGTCCGACAACGCGGCGAGGGCGCGTGCCAGGCGTCGCACGGCAGACGCCAGTTCGACGACACGCCCTAGCGCGAAGGGCCCGCGCGGACCCCAAGTCAGGGGTGTGCGCGGGCCCTTCGGTGTCCTGGTGCCCCGGGTCAGTCCAGCAGTTCGTAGGCCGGGAGGGTCAGGAAGTCGGCGTAGTCGGCGTCCAGGGAGACCTTCAGGAGAAGGTCGTGGGCCTGCTGCCACTTGCCGGCGGCGAAGGTGTCCTCGCCCAACTCGGTGCGGATCGCGGCCAGTTCGGCGGCTGCGATCTTGCGGACGAGGTCGGCGGTGGCCGTGGTGCCGGCGTGTGCGCCGTCCTGGAAGACGACGCCGGCGTCGACCCACTGCCAGATCTGGGAGCGGGAGATCTCGGCCGTGGCGGCGTCCTCCATCAGGCCGAAGATGGCGACCGCGCCGAGGCCGCGCAGCCACGCCTCGATGTAGCGGGTGCCGACCTGGACGGCGTCCACCAGGCCCTGGTAAGTCGGCCTGGCGGCCAGGGAGTCGACGGCGATGAGGTCGGCGGCCTTGACGTCGACGTCCTCGCGCAGGCGGTGCTTCTGGTGGGGCCGGTCGCCGAGGACGGCGTCGAAGCAGGCGCGGGCGACCGGGACCAGGTCGGGGTGGGCGACCCAGGAGCCGTCGAAGCCGTCGCCGGCCTCCCGGTCCTTGTCGTTCTTGACCTTGGCCAGGGCCCTCTCGTTGGCCTCGGGGTCCTTGCGGTTGGGGATGAAGGCCGCCATGCCGCCGATGGCGTGCGCCCCGCGCTTGTGGCAGGTGCGGACCAGCAGTTCGGTGTAGGCGCGCATGAACGGGGCGGTCATGGTGACCGCGTTGCGGTCCGGGAGGACGAACTTGGCGCCGCCGTCACGGAAGTTCTTGACGATGGAGAAGAGGTAGTCCCAGCGGCCGGCGTTCAGGCCCGAGGCGTGGTCGCGCAGCTCGTAGAGGATCTCCTCCATCTCGTACGCGGCGGTGATGGTCTCGATGAGGACCGTGGCGCGGATGGTGCCCTGCGGGACGCCGACGTAGTCCTGGGCGAAGACGAAGATCTCGTTCCAGAGGCGGGCCTCCAGGTGCGACTCGGTCTTCGGGAGGTAGAAGTACGGGCCCTTGCTGAGGTCCAGCAGGCGCTGGGCGTTGTGGAAGAAGTAGAGGCCGAAGTCGACCAGGGCGCCGGGGACCGGGCGGCCCTCGACGACCAGGTGGCGCTCCTCCAGGTGCCAGCCGCGCGGCCGCATCACCACGGTGGCCAGCTCCTCGGCCGGCTTCAGAGCGTAGGACTTGCCGGTGCGGGCGTCGGTGAAGTCGATCCGCCGCTCGTAGGCGTCGATCAGGTTGAGCTGGCCGCCCACGACGTTCTCCCAGGTGGGAGCGGAGGCGTCCTCGAAGTCGGCGAGCCACACCTTGGCGCCGGAGTTGAGCGCGTTGATGGTCATCTTGCGGTCGGTGGGACCGGTGATCTCGACCCGGCGGTCGGTGAGCGCGGCGGGCGCCCCGGCCACCTTCCAGCTGTCGTCCGCGCGGATCTGCGCGGTCTCGGGCAGGAAGTCCAGCGTGCTGGTCCGGGCGATCTCGGCGCGGCGCTCGGCGCGGCGGGCGAGCAGCTCGTCACGGCGGGGCGTGAACCGCCGGTGCAGCTCGGCGACGAAGGCGAGTGCGGCATCGGTGAGGACTTCGCCCTGGCGTTCCGGGGAGCGCGCGGGGTCGACGTCGACGATGGCCAGCGGGGACGGCGCTGGTGCGGACATGAGCTGTCACTCCATTCAGCGGCGGTGCCTGGCGGCCGCCGGGGCACCTGGGCGGCACGGGGTGCCGCGGGTTCCGAGATACGGTCGCGAGCGCCGTACGGGTCGTAGGGCGCTTCTGACCAGTGGAGACTAGTTTCCTTATCGCGGAACTTCAATGGTTTGTTGACGTCGAGATTCTCCGGGTCGACACAGGTGGTGATCGAATGGCTCCCGGTGCCACGGCGGCCGCTCTCCATGCCTTCCACTCCGCGGCGGCTGAATCCCGTCAACTTACGGCCGGATAAGGCGTGTTGGTCCTCTGTGGACCTCGCCGGTGCGGCCTGTCGGGGCGCCGCGCCGCCGCGCCGCCGCACCGCTCGCCCCGCCCGTCACTCCAGCCGCTTCAGATCCTCCGGCGTGTCGATGTCGTACGCCTCGGCCACATCGCCGCACTCGACGAGCGTCAACGCCTCGGCGTGGCACCGGAGATAGGCCCGCGCCCCGCGATCCCCCGCCGCGCTCGCCGCGACGTCCGCCCACCGGTCGGCGCCGAACAGTACCGGATGCCCCCGCTCGCCCCCGTACGCCGCGGCCGCCAGCGCCCCCCGCCCCGCGCTCGCGGCCGCGGCCGCCACCCTGGCCACCGCGTCGGCGCCGATGCCCGGCTGGTCGACCAGGGACACCACCACCGCGTCCGCCCCCGAACCGGCCAGCGCGGCCAGCCCCACCCGCAGCGAACCGCCCATGCCCGCCGCCCAGTCGGGGTTCACCGCCACGTCGTAGCCCGCCAGTTCGGCGCGGGCCAGGACGGTCTCCGCGGCCGCGCCCAAGACGATGTGCACCGGCCCGCAGCCGCCGTCCCGCAGGACGCGGGCGGCATGCTCGACCAAGGGGCGTCCCCGATAGTCGAGCAGTGCCTTCGGCCGGCCCCCCAGCCGCCGCCCGCCGCCCGCGGCGAGCACCAGCCCGGCCACCGTCCCCTCGGGCCGTGCGGCCCCCGTTCGCCCCCCGGCGCCTGCGCTCTCCCCTGGATGTGCCATGGGAACTGCTTACCTCATGGCGGCGCGCGGCGCCCCGTGCGGCCCGGACTCAGGCCGCGTCCCCCGCCGACCGCTGACGCGGGATCCGCGGTCGCAGCCGGTCCCGGAGCTGTTCCGTCCGCTCGTCCGCATGCCGGCGTTCGCTGACGTAACGGTGTATGTGCTCCTCGGTGATCTCGGATGCGTCGGTCAGGCCGTACGCCCGGCAGATGAGCTGGATGACGCTGATGCGCCGGGGGTCGGGGTTCGGGCCTGGGTGGGGGCCTGGGTTGGGCTCCATGGTCTTCTCCGCTCCTGTGATCCGGTGAGGTGCGATCCAGTGATATGCCGGATATTTCCCCGGAAGTGAGAATGCTCCATCGCGTCGCGCCATATCCCTTGTACGGGATACGCCCACGCCAACGGGCGGCCAGGGGAACGCACGTGCTGATACATGGTCGGCCGGTGTCCGGGTATTCGCGCGCGGGACGCGTACGCCGTGCGGGGCGTGCGCGAGAGGCGGGCGGGGCCCCAGGGGGCGGGGTGAAACCGGCCGCGGGGTCAGGGAATCGGAGGGTGGAGGGCGAAAACCGGCCAGGGGGTGGACGGGGCGCCGTGTGCCGCCTGCGACCTGCGGGTCTGGTGGGAAGTGCGCTTCCGTGCCGCGCGGAAGTCGCCGCCGGGCGGTTCGCGCCGGACCGGCCGGCGATACGGATTTTGGCTCTCCGTATGGCGCGGGTGGCGCAGAGTGGCGTTAACTGTCCCGAATCCCGGAACGGGCAATCGCCTTGGAGGGCGCCGTCGTTGTGGAACAGCTGGAGAGGGACAGTCGACCGGCCGGGGGCACCGGCGATCAGCGGGTGTGCGAGCTGCGCACGGCGGTGGCCCGGCTGCGCCGCCAACTGGCGGTGCTCCCCGGGGAGTTGCCGGACCGGCCGGCCGCCGACGAGGAGCTGGCCGCGCTGGACGCCATGATGAGCCACGGCCGGCCCGAGGTGGCCAGGATGCGCCGCTCGCTGCTGCTGATCGCCGGTGCGGTGGGATCGGTGAGCGCGCTGTCGTCGGCGCTGTCCGAGGTCCGTGAACGGATCGACTGCTTCGGCCGGTTGCCGAGGGGATGAGGCGGCTCCGGAGGGCCGCCCCACCCGGGCGTCACGCCGGCGTCTGGTTGGCCAGCGCCACCGACAGCTTGGCCGCGACGTCCTGGAGCACCGGGACGATCTTCTCCGTCGCGGCCTCCGTCACCCGCCCGGTCGGGCCGGAGATGGAGATCGCCGCGGAGGTGGGGGAGTTGGGCACCGGGACCGCCAGGCAGCGGACGCCGATCTCCTGTTCGTTGTCGTCCACGGCGTAGCCGAGGCGGCGGACCTCGGCGAGGGCGTCGAGGAAGCGGTCCGGGTCGGTGATGGTCTTCTCCGTCGCGGCGGGCATGCCCGTGCGGCCGAGCAGGGCGCGGACCTCCTCCGGCGGGTGGTCGGCCAGCAGGGCCTTGCCGACGCCGGTGGAGTGCGGCAGGACGCGGCGGCCGACCTCGGTGAACATCCGCACCGCGTGCCGGGAGGGCACCTGTGCGACGTAGACGATCTCGTCGCCGTCCAGCAGCGCCATGTTGGCGGTCTCGCCGGTCTCCTCCACCAGGCGGGCCAGGAAGGGCCGGGCCCAGGTGCCCAGCAGGCGCGAGGCGCTCTCGCCGAGGCGGATCAGGCGCGGGCCGAGCGCGTACCGGCGGTTGGGCTGCTGGCGGACGTAGCCGCAGGCGACCAGCGTGCGCATCAGGCGGTGGATGGTGGGCAGCGGGAGGCCGCTGCTGCCGGAGAGCTCGCTCAGACCGACCTCGCCGCCGGCATCGGCCATCCGCTCCAGCAGGTCGAAGGCGCGCTCAAGGGACTGGACCCCGCCGCTGGCGCCTGCTGGCTTGGCATCGGTGGCGGAGGTGCGGGCGCTGGACGGCGGCACGTCGCGTTCCTTTCGGGGCGGGTCGGATCGGCGTGAAGCTCTACGCCTTACGGGCGCCGGGCCCGACCGGAGCAGCCTACCGGTCGCACCGCGCGGGTACACCGCGTATCGCACACCCGTTCCCGCCGGTCAGCGAACGTGCGTCGCGGGGTGTCACGGCCTCGGGGGGCTCTCTCGGCGGTGCGGGCGACTCCCGTCGTGTTCTGCTGCGTGGAATCCGCTGTCCATTTTACGGAAATCCCGGCGTTCTCGGGGAGTCGTGCGCATCTTGGCTCGGCCGCCGCCGAGGGGTCTTGACGGGCCGGTGTCCGAAGTGAAGACTCGCTCAACAGTCTGTTGAATCGGACTCGTGAATTCCGCAGGCGCGGCGGTCCGTTCCGTCGCCCCGGATTCCGTGCCGGGGGCGGCGCGGCCCGCGGCAGCCGTCGTGCCCCGCACGCGCCGGCCCGCATTCGCGAAGCAACGATAGGGGAGGTACTGGGTGTCCGAATCAGAGCTGGTGCTGCGCTCCACGCGCGTCGTCACCCCCGAGGGGACACGCGCCGCGTCCGTCGCCGTCACGGACGGGAAGATCGTGGCCGTCCTGCCGCACGACGCCGAGGCCCCGGCCGGGGCCCGGGTGGTGGACCTCGGCGACGACGCCCTGCTGCCCGGCCTGGTGGACACCCACGTACACGTCAACGACCCCGGCCGCACCCACTGGGAGGGCTTCTGGACGGCCACCCGCGCCGCCGCGGCCGGCGGGATCACCACACTCGTGGACATGCCGCTCAACAGCCTCCCGCCCACCACCACCGTCGCCCACCTGGAGACCAAGCGGGAGGTGGCCCGCGCCAAGGCGCACATCGACGTCGGCTTCTGGGGCGGCGCCGTCCCCGGCAACGTCAAGGACCTGCGCCCGCTGCACGAGTCCGGCGTCTTCGGCTTCAAGTGCTTCCTGTCGCCCTCCGGCGTCGACGAGTTCCCGCAGCTCGACCAGGGCCAACTGGCGGCCGCGCTCGGCGAGATCGCCGGCTTCGGCGGACTGCTGATCGTGCACGCCGAGGACCCCGGCCACCTGGACGCCGCCCCCGAGGCGCGCGGCCCCAGGTACGCCGACTTCCTCGCCTCCCGCCCCCGGGCCTCCGAGAACGATGCCGTCGCCGGCCTGATCGACCTGGCCCGGAAGCTGGACGCGCGGGTGCATGTGCTGCACCTCTCCTCCGGCGACGCGCTGCCGATGGTCGCCGCCGCCCGCGCCGAGGGCGTACGGATCACCGTCGAGACCTGCCCGCACTTCCTCACCCTCACCGCCGAGGAAGTCCCCGACGGCGCAACGGAGTTCAAGTGCTGCCCGCCGATCCGCGAGGCCGGCAACCAGGACGCACTCTGGCAGGGCCTGGCCGACGGCACCATCGACTGCATCGTCTCCGACCACTCGCCCTCCACCGCCGACCTCAAGACCCCCGACTTCGGCACGGCCTGGGGCGGCATCTCCTCCCTCCAGCTCGGCCTGCCCGCCATCTGGACCGCCGCCCGCGAGCGCGGCCACACCCTGGACGACGTGGTCCGCTGGATGGCCGCGGCCCCGGCGCGCCTGGTCGGCCTCGACGCCAAGGGCGCCATCGCACTTGGCAGGGACGCCGACTTCGCGGTGCTGGCACCGGAGGAGACCTTCACCGTCGACCCGGCCGCACTCCAGCACCGCAACAAGATCACCGCCTACGCCGGCAGGACCTTCCACGGCGTGGTCCGCTCCACCTGGCTGCGCGGCCGGATGATCAACGACGGCGGCACGCTCGCCGAGCCCGGCGGCCAACTCCTCCAACGCCCGGGTGCATGACCCCAGTTGACCCGCACGGCACCCGCGGGACGAGAGGGGTGAACCGGTTGACCGCCCGCCACGGGCGGCCGGGCGGCCCACCCTCCTCTCCAGTCCGTCAGCGCTGTCCGGGCCGCCAGCCCGTCGCCGCCGCCCATGGCTCGGCGACCTCGATCACCAGGTCCACCACCGGGTCCTTGACGTCGGCGTACGCGCCGATTTCGGGGACCCGGTGCGCCAGCTCCCGCTTGAACCGGGCGTACGCCGGCACCGTCTCCGGATGCGCCCGGAACCAGTCGCGGAAGAGCAGCGCCAGCCGCTCGTTGGGCGAACCCGTCCGCCGCACATGGAGGTTGGCATCGGGCCCCGGCCCGCCGCGCCGCGACCAGAACCGCTTCGCCCACCGCTTTGGATCGTCCGTCCGGCCCGCCGGGACGTGATCGCGCAGATACGGGGCCGCGACGAACCCCGCCCCGGCCAGCGGCCCGCCGAAGGCCCGCGCCGCCTCCGCCAGATCCGCCACGCTCACCTGGAGGTCGAAGACCGGCTTGGCGGCCATCCCCGGCACCGAGGTGCTCCCGATGTGCTCCGCTCGCAGCGCCAACGGCCCCAGCAGCGCCCGCATCCCCTCCGCCAGCGCCACCCCCTCGTCCGCCCAGCCGGGATCGGGATCGGCCACCACCGGCTTCGGCTCATGGGCGCCCGCCTCCGCCACCAGCGCCACGAACCCCTCGTGCAGCGGCCCGTTGGTGACCAGCACCGAACCGTCGCCGGTCAGCACCGGCGCGCCGCCCAGATCCGTCACCCGGCCGCCCGCCTCCGCCACGACCACCGACAGCGCGGCACGCTCCCCGTACTCCACCGGCCCGGTGCTCAGCCAGGCGTCCGCCCGGCCGGTGGCCACGTCCGGCACTCCGCCCCCGGAGGCCACCAGTGCCACCTTCCGGTGCACCGCCGTCAGCAGCGCCTCCGGCCAGCCCGCCGGGCCGTCCGTCAGCGTCCGGGCGCCCGTCAGCTCCGCGCGCCCGCTCGTCCGCACCGGACGGCCGTCCGCACCCTCCGCGGCGTCCCCGACCGACAGCCGGCAGCCCAGTCCCCGCCCGGCCGCCACCGTCCGCCCCGCCAGCGGGAGATGGACCACGCCGACCACCGGCCCGGAGGCGTCCTCATACGCCAGACAGAGCGGCCCGCCGGCCTCCTCGGCGCCGGGCGGCGGGCCGATGACCCAGCGCGGACCGGCCGGCCCCGGGCGCAGCATGCCCGCCCCGCCGCACACCGCGACGTCCGGGAACGCGGCCGCCAGCTCCGTCCGCAGGAACTCCGGCACCGCCAGCGCGCCGCCCGCCTCGCCGTCCACGCCCGGCGCCCGCGCCGCCGCCCGGTGCTCCGCGGCGATCCGCCGGCCCGCCCGCGACGCCAGCCGCACCGCGAACGCCAGCGCCTCCCGGTCCGTCATCCGTGCCCCCACCGCTGCCCCTCCTCGCCCTGATCCGTCCCGCCATGCGGGAAACGGATCACTCCGCCAGCGAGTTCCAGAACATCGCCTCGTATGCCTGAAGGAGTCGCCCGTAGCGGTGCGCCACCTCGGGCCGAGCCTGCCCGGTGTCGAGGCCCTGCTGCACCGCCGCCCGCGCCCCGGCCGCCAGCTCCGGCGCCGGCTCGGCGAACAGCGCGAAGAACCCGCCGGCCGCCTCGGGGAAGCCGTAGTGCTCCCGCAGCGCGGTACGGACGACGGCGCAGTAGCCGCTCCAGGCCGCGAAGTTGGCGGTGAGAGCGATCACCGCGTCGGCGGGCTCGGCGGCCAGCGCCAGCCGGGCGGTGTAGGACGGGAACGCCTGGCAGCCGGGGCGCGGCCGGTACTCGGCGATCTCCCGGTCGGTGAGTCCGCAGGCGTCCGCCAGGGCGGCCAGCCGCGCCAGCGCCAGGGTCTCCCCCTCGACGAGCAGGTCGAAGAAGTCCGCCACCGGCGGATCGCCGTCCGCACGGCGCGCCAGGTGCTGGAAGCTGAGCCGGTCGGAGGCGATGACCTGGTGCTGCTCCAGGGCCAGGGTGGCGAACACCGAGCGCGGCGCCACTCCCGCGCCGATCCGTTGGACGAGCGGGTTGGCGCCGTCCTTCGGGGCGAGCACGCGGACCGCCTCGTCGAGGACGGCGACGGCGCTGGGACGCGGGGCGCCGAGGGGAGTGTGGGCCATGGCGGTGTCCTCCGTGGGGAGCGCGGCGGTGGCCGGGGCCTCAGGGTAGGCCCCGGCCACCGCCGCGGGAGGGAGGCGGCCCGCCTCCGACGGTGCCGGATCACCTCATCGCGCGTGCCGCTCCGCCAGCGCGCGGGCGACGAAGGAGTCCAGCACCCCGTCGCCGACCACCACCGGGATCCGCTTCCCCTTCATGTCCACATAGACGTACGACGTGGCCTTCTGCACCAACCCCGGGATGCGTGCCCGCAGTTGCCGGGCCGTCGCCGCATCGCCCGCCCGGGTCGCCTGGACCAGCCGCAGGGCGTCGCGCGCCGCCACCGCCCAGGCCCGGGTGGCGTCCAGCCACGGCGCGCTGTCGCGGACGAAGCCGCGGTCGGCGAGGCGGGCGCGCAGCACGCCCGGCGCGTCCCCCAGGGCGCGCAGCACCGCGTCCAGTCGCCGCGCGCCGCCGTCCTTCCAGAACCGGTCGAGGGCGGCGGCCAGTTCGGGTGCCTGCTGCGGGTTGATGGCGGAGGTGTAGTTGACGTCCGCGAAGGCCCGCAGTGCGCGGGCGGTACGGGCGTCGCCGCCGGCCAGCTCCGCCAGGGCCGTGTTCCAGGAGGCCCGCGCGCGGTACGCCCCGTCGTTCCAGGCGTAGTCCGCGAAGGTGGCCAGGGCGAGCTTGGACGCGGCGGGCTGGATCATCGGGTTGGCGGTGATCCCGGCGAGCTGGGCGGGCAGCCCGGGGCCGCGCTGGTTGAACGGGCCGAGCATCAGCCGCTTGGTGACGTAGTCGTTGACCGGGTAGTTGTCCCAGATCAGGATCGGGTGCCCGAAGACCTGCCGGGCCTGCTTGGCCTGTGCGGCGGTGATGGCGGGCGCGAGCACGGCCACGCCCGTCCACTCCACCACGACGTTCCGGTCCAGTTTGGCGGCGAGTGCGGCCTTGTACGGCGTCGCCTTGAGGTCGTGGTACTCGGTCGGCACCATCTGGAGCGGCCGGGCCCCCGGATGGCGGGCGATGAACTCCTGGTTGACGCGGTTGAGCAGCTGGGCCTGGGCGGTGCCGGCCGCCCCGCCGCCGGTCCCGAACTTCTCCTTGTCCGCCGCGCAGTTCCACGTGGTGTAGCTGATGTCGTCCAGCGGCACCGCGAAGGTCCGCACCCCGATGTCCCACAGGGTCCCGAACTTGGCGGTCAGCGCCTTGACGTCGGCGTCCGAGGAGTAGCAGACGGACAGGCCGGGGGAGAGCGCGTAGGTGAACTCCACATGCCGGGCCCGGGCCCGGTCCACCAACTCCTTGATCTGGTCCAGTTGCTGTGCGGGGTAGGGGTCGCGCCACTTCTCCCGTAGGTAGGCGTCGTCCTTGGGGGTGTAGACGTAGAGGTTCATCTTGTGCCGGGCGGCGAAGTCGAGCTGGTCCAGGCGGGCGGCGTGGGACCACGGGGTGCCGTAGAAGCCCTCGACGACACCGCGGAGCGGGGTCGCCGGCCAGTCCCGTACGGCGGTGCCGCGGATCTGGGCGCCCGGGCGGGCGCGGTGCGGCAGCAGCTGACTCAGGGTCTGGGCGGCGTGGTAGGTACCGGCGGCGTCCTTGCCGGCCAGCGCGATCCGGCCGCTGCCCGCGGCCAGTGCGTAGCCCTCCGCGGGAAGCCCGGCGGTGCCGGACGCCCCCAGCTCCCGCAGGGCGCGGGCGGCGTCGGGCCCGTCCACGTAGACGGTCAGCCGCCCGCCTTTGGGGGCGGCCCGACCGACCCGGAGGACGTGCTGGGCGCCGGCGGCCCGTAGGGACTTGGTGACCAGTGCCAGCGTCGGGGCGTCGGCTCCCGGGCGGGCGACCAGGGCCACGGTCGGGGTGATGGTGAGGTGGTCGGAGCGGTCGTGGACGGATCGCGGGACGGGGGAGAGGGCGGCGGTCGCGGGGCCGGTCCGGGCCCCGCCGGACCCTGGGGCCGGCGCGGTACGGGGCGGTCCCGCCGCCCCCGCCAGGGGGACCACGGCGAGGGCCACGGCGAGGGTGGTGGCGGCCGCGGTGCGCGTACGGTGCATCCTTCGGACCTCCTCGGTGTGACGGGCTTCACGGAGGAGTGTGCTGTGTGCGGCGCGCCGGGGGAATGGCGCGGGGCGAGGCGCGGCACCGGGGTTCACCCGATCGCGGGGCGGGACGGGCGGGGACCGGCCCGCCCGTCGAACTCCCGTCTGCCGTCCGAGGCTTGGTCCGCATGCGCGGCGCAGCGGGCGGCGGCCCTCCCGTATGCCCAGTACAGGGGGCCGCCGCCGGTGTGCGGACGGGCTCTAGCGGGTCTTGGCGGCGTACACCAGCAGGCTCATGAAGGCCAGCAGGACGTGGGTGGCGACGACGTAGATGAAGACCCGTACGTAGACACCGCGCGGTGGCTTGTTCTCGACGTAGCGACGGGAGTCGGGGGCGTCGGCTGCGGGCCCGGTGGCCGGGGAGGCGGACGAGGCGGGGGTGGTGGGGTCGGGCACGGCGGATCGACCTTCCCTTCCGGAACGGTGGAGTAGGCGGTGGGTGGCGGAGGGCGGTGCGGGGTCAGCCGCCGCGGGGGTGCCGCGCGCTGTCGCCCAGGCACAGCGCGGCGGCGCCGCTCTGCAGCAGGGTGTGGACGAACAGCAGCTCCACCCCGCCGGGCGCGGCGGCCGCGAGTCGGTGCGGGGTGAGTGAGTCGAAGTGCGCGGCGTCGCCCGGGTCCAGCAGGTGCACCGCCTCGCCGAGGGAGAGCCGCAGGCGTCCCTTGAGGACGTAGAGCCACTCCTCGCCGGGGTGCACCCGGACCAGGTCGCCCTGCGCCCGCTGCGGCACGTGGACCCGCAGTGCCTGCATGGCGCGTCCGGCGTCGCCCATGGTCCAGTACGTCCAGCCGCCGGCCTCGGAGGGCTCGGCGCGGTCGGCCCGCAGGATCGGGTCCCGCTCCGGGGCGGTCTCGCCGAGCAGGTCGGATACCGTTGTCTGGTACGTCCGTGCCAGCGCCAGCAGCATCGGCAGCGATGGTTGCCGCTGACCGGTCTCCAGCCGTGACAGGTGGGCGGGGGACAGGCCCACCCGTCGGGCCGCGGTCTCCAGCGTGAGCCCGTTGCGCCGCCGCAGGTCGCGCAGGCGCGGGGCGACGGTGGACAGCTCTTCCGGGGTGAGGCCGGCGGGCTGGTCGGGGAGCTCGGTCATGCTTCCGGTATAGCCAGCTTTCGCCTCTCAGGCAAAAGTTTTGCCTGAGAGGCAAAGAGCGGAGGGTCAGTCCGCGGTCACTGTGCGTCCTGGGGGTACCAGCGCAGCTCGACGGTGTTGCCGTCCGGGTCGGCGACGTAGATCGACTGTGCGTCGCCCCGGGCGCCGTACCGGCCGACCGGGCCCTCCAGCACGGTGAAGGCGCCGGAGTCGATGACCTCCTGCCAGTCCAGCGGGTCGACGACCAGGCAGATGTGGTCCACGTTGGTGCCGGCGCGGTCGCCGGTGATCAGGTCGATGATGGTGCCCGGGCTCACCCGCACCGACGGGAACGGGGCCTGGCCGGCCCGCCACTCGTCCACCCGGACCGGCTCCAGGCCGAGCGGCCCGCAGTAGAAGTCCAGGGAGCGCTCGATGTCCTGCACCGTGAGCACCAGGTGGTCGAAGTCCTTGACGCGCATGGGGAGTTCCTCCTGTGGGGTTGTCGACGGGTGGGGCGGGTGGCGTGCGGGCGACGGGCGGGGGACAAAGAGGGCGTCTTGCGGTGACGGTGCGGGGTCCCTGTGAACTCCCGGGAAACTTCCGCTCCTTGGCGTTGACAGGGGCACGTCTACGCGCGTCATTCTGGTGCACATGAGAATCCCCCCACGGATCACCCGGATCGGCGCCGCGGGCGCCCTCGCCTCGGCCCTCCTCCTCGGCGGTACGGCGGTCGCCGCGACGCCCGCCGCCCCGACGCACCACGCCGCGGTCCACGCCGCGGCCGTCCACATCAACTCGGTCGGCAACGTCTGTTATTCCAAGCTGCCGTCCCAGGCGCACGACACCCTCGACCTGATCGCCAAGGGTGGCCCCTACCCGTACCCGAAGGACGGCACGGTCTTCGACAACCGCGAGGGCGTGCTGCCGTCCCAGAGCCGCGGCTACTACCACGAGTACACCGTGGTCACGCCGGGCTCGCCGGACCGCGGTGCCCGGCGCATCGTCGCCGGTCAGGAGGAGCAGGAGGACTACTACACGTCCGACCACTACGCGACCTTCAACCTCGTCGACTTCAGCTGCTGACGCTGAGGGGCGGGGCGCCGCGCGAGCGGTGCGCATGGCGGCCGGGGTGCCCACGCACCCCGGCCGCCGTCGTGCTCCCCGGTGTCCGCGGTCCCACCTGCCACTTCTCCCACTCCTCCGTCCATTCTCGGCAGAAGGGGCGCACAGGGGGCGCACCCCGCGAGAGGATTGTCAGTGGTTGCCGGTAGCGTTTCGGTAGAAACGAGGAGTGGGCGGGCATCGGCGGCATACGGGCCATGAGCGGTCAGCCGGCGCGGCACGCCCCGAGGAAGTGCTGGGTCTGTCGTGGGCCGCGTCACCGCGGCGAGGGCGTCGAAAGACGAGGAAGGACGGCGAACTGCCGTGTATCGCTGGGAGATCACCCGGGCCGCACTGGCGCAGCGCGTCTTCGCCATCGTCCGCGGCAGGACGTACGACGAGGCGAGCGCCACCGCCGACACCCTGCTGTCGGCCGGCATCACGAGCCTGGAGATATCCCTCACCACACCCTTCGCGCTGGAGGCGGTCACCACCCTCAGCCGCGAGCTGGGCGACGACGCGGTCATCGGCGCCGGCACGGTCCTTGACGCCGCATCGGCCCGGATGGCGGTGGACGCCGGCGCCCGCTATCTGGTCGCCCCCAGCCTGGACGCCTCGGTGATCCGCACCGGCCACCGCTACGGCGTCCCGGTCTTCGCCGGTGTCTCCACGCCCACCGAGATCGTGCGCGGCCTGGAGCTGGGCGCGGACGCCCTCAAGCTGTTCCCGGCCGCCGACCACCACCCCTCCTGGATCAGCGACGTCCGCGCCGCCCTCCCGCAGGCGCCGCTGGTGCCCACGGGCGGGGTGACGACCGAGACCGCCCCGGAGTGGATAGCCGCCGGCGCGGTCGCGGTGGGCATGGGCGCGGCCCTCTCGGAGGGCGACCGCGAGACGGTGGCCAAGCGCGCCGCCGACCTCCTGGCCCGGCTCGCCGACGCGGTGCCCGAGCAGCCCGGCGAGTCCACCGCGGCGGATCCGTACGGCGCCTGACGGGGAGGCGGCGGCCCGCGCGCGCCGGCGGCCGTCCCACGGACCGGGCGGGGGCTTCACCCGGCCGCCGCGCTCTGCCACCCTGAGCGCTTCGGCCACCTGATCAGGAGTCAGCCACGATGAAGCGCGCCGCGACCCTCCCCGCCCTCGCCTGCCTGCTCGCCGTCACCGCCGCCGCCCCGGCGGTCTCCTACGCCTCCGCCCCGGCCGCGGGCACCGCCACCGCGGCCGCCGCCCAGCGCGCCAAGCGGCCCGCCACGCTCCTGGACACCGTCCCGCGCCGCGGGGTGCTGCGGGTGTGCACCACCGGCGACTACCGCCCCTTCACCCACCGCGACCCCGCCACCGGCCGCTACGACGGCGTGGACATCGACATGGCCCGGGACCTCGCCAAGAGCCTTGACGCCACGCCCCGTTACGTCCCCACGACCTGGTCCGGGCTGGTCGGCGACCTGGCGTCCGGCCGCTGCGACATCGGCATGGGAGGCGTCTCGATCACCCTGGCCCGCGCCCGGTCCGTCGCCTTCAGCGAGCCGACCCGCACCGACGGCAAGACCCCCATCGTCCGCTGCGCCGACCAGGAAAAGTACCGGACCCTGGACCAGATCGACCGGCCCGGCACCCGCGTCGTGGTCAACCCCGGCGGCACCAACGAGCAGTTCGCCCGCGCCCACCTGAAGCGGGCCACCCTCACCGTCCACCCGGACAACACCACGATCTTCGACGAGATCATCGCCGGCCGCGCCGACGTGATGATGACCGACGCCAGCGAGACGCGCTACCAGGCGAAGATCCACCCCGAACTGTGCGCGGTCCACCCGGACCAGCCGTTCACCTTCTCCGAGAAGGCCTACGCACTGCCCCGCGGCGACGAGCAGTTCACGGCGTACGTGAACCAGTGGGTGCACCTGGCCACGCACGACGGGACGTACCGGAAGTACGAGGACGCCTGGATGAAGTAGCGGCCGGGCGGCGGGCCGGGCCGGCCGGCTGACGGGCGGTCACGCGGGCGGTGGCCCGGCCTGCCGGACCGCCTCGACCGCGTCGCGCAGCGCGGTGCGGTGGTCGTCCGCACGCCAGGCCAGCGCCAGTCGGCTGGGGGGCAGACCGCCGACGGGCCGGGCGACCACGCCGGGACGCTGGTAGATCGCGGCGTTCCCGGCGGCCAGGAGAACCACCCCCAGCCCCTCCTCCACCGCCTCGAACGTCTCGTCCGCACCGGAGACCACGGCGCCGATCCGCACCGGCCGGCCGTCGCGCTCGGAGACCGCGAGCCAGTGGTCGCGCAGGGCGCCCGCGCTCTCCGGAAGCGCGAGGAACGGCTCGTCCAGCAGCGCGGCGAACGGGACCTCGGCGGCGTCCGCGAGCCGGTGCCCGGCCGGCAGCGCCACCCACCGCGGCTCGGTGGCCACCACCTCGACGGCGAACGCCTCCTGCTCCGGGAACGGCAGCCACAGCAGCGCCAGGTCGGCGGTGCCGTCGGCGAGCCCGGCGGTGCCGTCGTCCCAGGCGATCTGCCGTACCCGTATGCGCCAGTTGGGGCGGCGCTCGGCGAACCGCGCCCGGATGGCGGGGAGAAGACCGCGGCCCACACTGGTGGAGACCCCCAGGGTCAGCACGGCGGCCTCGGCGGCGGCCGCGTCGCTCACCGCCCGCTGGGTCTCGTCCCAGAGGCCGAGGACCTCCCGCGCCCGGGGCAGCAGCGCGGCGCCGGCCTCGGTGAGCGTCACCGTGCGCCGGTCGCGCTGGAAGAGCCGGACCCGCAGGCCCGTCTCCAGCTGGCGGATCTGCTTGCTGAGCGCCGGCTGCGAGATGAAGAGCCGCTCGGCGGCGCGGGTGAAGTTCAACTCCTCGGCGGTGGCGAGGAAGTAGCGGAGATCGCGGAGATGGGCGTCCATAACCTCTGGCTATCAGAAAGTGTCTTGGACGGGGGCCGGAACGCGGCCGCAGGATCACTTCATGACCTCCTCGTCGCAGCACCAACTCCCCTCCACCGGCCCCGTCTTGGCCGGCCGCTCGGCGTCCGCGCCCGCGTCCGGGGCCGCCTCCCGCAGCCGTTGGGGCCGTCTGATCGCCACCGTCGTGGTGACCATCGCGGCCGTCACCCCCGGCCTGATGGCACCCGCCCTGGCAGCGCCCGTCCAGCGCTCGCTGCACCTCTCCGGCACCGCCTTCGGCGCCGCCGTCACCTGCTTCTTCGCCTTCACCGCGGTGGGCTCCTCGGCGGCCCGCCGGATCGTGCCGCGGGTGCCGGTCCGGGCCGTGCTCGGCGCCGGCGCCCTGGTGGCGGCCGCGGTCCTGGCCGGGCTGGCGATGGCCGGGCAGCTGTGGCAGCTCTGCCTGCTGCTGGCCGTCGCCGGGCTCGGCAACGCCTTCACCCAGCCGGTCGCGGCCCGGGTGATCGCCGCCGACATCGCGCCGCGGCGGCACTCCTTCGCCGGCGGCCTCTTCGGCGCCTCGCTCGGCGCCGGACCGTTCCTCCCCGGGCTGCTGGTGGCGCTGATCGCGGCCCCGTACGGCTGGCGGCCGGCCCTGTGGACCGCGGCCGGACTGGCCCTGCTCACGCTGATCGTGGCGGCGCTGGCCCGCCCGGCCCGGTCCGGGGCGGCCGCCCCGGAGACGCGGCGGACCCCCGCCGCTCCGACCGGACGGGCCGACGCCCCCTCGCCGCGCACCGTCGGCCGGGTCGTGTCCGCCTGGACCGCCGCCGCGGCCCTGGGCAGCGTCGGCACCAACGTCGGTGCGGCGTACTTCATCCAGATCGGCACCTCCTCCGGGTTCGTCGCCGGCACCGCCGGCACGCTCCAGATGCTGGCCAGCGTCCTGGGCATCGCGGTCCGCCTCGGCGCGGGCGTCCTGGCCGACCGGGCGCCGCACCGGATCCCGTGGACCGTCGCCCTGATGATGCTCACCGGCACCGCCGGGCTCGCCACGATCGTCGCCGGCACCCCGGTCTCGTTCCTGATCGGCGCGCTGCTCGCGGTGGCCGGCGGCTGGGGCTGGACCGGGCTGCTGCTCGCCGCCACCATGCGGCTGCTGCCCGGGGAGAGCGCCCGGGCCGGGGCGGCGATGCAGGGCGGGCTGTTCGCCGGCGCCGCCGTCGGACCGCTGTCGTTCGGCGCGCTCTCCGCCCACCTCGGCATCCCGGCGACGGTCGGCATCGCCGCGGTCGGTCCGCTGCTGGGCGCGCTGCTGCTGACCGTCGGGATCCGGGCGCTGGCCAAGGACGCGGCGCGCCGCCCGGCCGCGGGCGCGTCCGAGCCCATGGCGGCCATCCGGGCGGACGAGCCCCAGGACCGGTGACCGCCCGCCCACGACCGGCCAGGTATTCCGCACCGCCCCTGCCCCACCCGCCCGCGACCCTCACCGGAGCACCCCATGCCGTCCACCACCCCCGCCACCCCGGCCGCACCCTCCGCCCCCGTCTCCCTGGTCACCGGCGCCACCCGCGGCATCGGCCGCGAGGTGAGCCGCCAGCTGGCCGCGCGCGGCCACACCGTGCTGCTCACCGGCCGCGACCCGGAGGCCGCCCGGCGGACGGCCGAGGAACTGCGCGCCGAGGCCCGCCCCGGCACCGTCGACATCCGCCCGCTCGCCCTGGACGTCACCGACCGGCGCAGCGTGGCGCGCGCCGCCGCCGAGGTCGCCGACGCCTTCGGCCGGCTGGACGTGCTGGTCAACAACGCGGGGATCCTCTACGACACCTGGCAGCGGGCCGTCACCGCCGATCTGGACCTGGTCCGCGAGGCGGCCGAGACCAACCTCTACGGGCCCTGGCGGATGGCCATCGCCTTCGCGCCGCTGCTGCGCGCCTCGGCGCACCCCCGGCTGGTCAACGTCTCCAGCGAGGCCGCGTCGCTGACGAACATGGGCAGCGGCACCCCCGCCTACTCCGCCTCCAAGGCCGCGCTCAACGCGCTGACCCGGATGCTCGCCGCCGAACTGCGCGCGGACGGCGTCCTGGTCAACGCGGTCTGCCCGGGCTGGGTGGCCACCGACATGGGCGGCGCCGGCGGCCGCCCGGTCCAGGAGGGTGCGGCCAGCGTCCTGTACGCGGCGACGCTGCCCGACGAGGGACCGACCGGCGGGTTCTTCCGCGACGGCCGCCCGCTGCCCTGGTAGCCGCGCCGGTCGGCACGGCCGTTCGGGGCCGGCGCAGCGGGGCGTTTCCGTCCTTCCGGACACCCGGACCGCCCTTGTCCGGACAATGTGACCTCCGGACTTCCCGTCATCTGTGCGGGCGGATACGCTCGCGAACGTGGGGAAACGTGATGCACACGCCGCGGGAGCCGAGGGCCCCGTCCAGTTCAGCGTGGACCGGAACAGCCCGGTCCCGTTGTATTTCCAGCTCTCGCAGCAACTGGAGGCGGCGATCGAGAAGGGCCTGCTGGCCCCCGGGAGCCTGCTCGGCAACGAGATCGAGCTGGCCGGCCGGCTCGGCCTGTCCCGGCCCACGGTGCGCCAGGCGATCCAGTCGCTGGTGGACAAGGGCCTGCTGGTCCGCCGCCGCGGTATCGGCACCCAGGTCGTGCACAGCCAGGTCAAGCGCCCGCTGGAGCTCAGCAGCCTCTACGACGACCTGGAGGCGGCCGGGCAGAAGCCGGCCACCCGCGTCCTGCTGAACACCACCACCGAGGCGGACGCCGAGGTCGCCGCCGCCCTGGGGATCGCCGAGGGCACCGAGGTCGCCCTGGTCGAGCGGCTGCGGCTGACCCACGGCGAGCCCGTCGCCCACCTGCGCAACCACCTCCCCGTCGGACTGCTGCGGCTGGCGACCGCCGACCTGGAGGAGACCGGCCTGTACCGCCTGATGCGGGCCGCCGGCATCACCCTGCACAGCGCCCGCCAGGCCGTCGGCGCCCGCGCGGCGACCGCCGAGGAGGCCGCCCGGCTCGATGAGTCCGAGGGCGCGCCGCTGCTCACGATGGAGCGCACCACCTTCGACGACACCGGCCGCCCGGTGGAGTTCGGCTCGCACGTCTACCGCGCGTCCCGGTACGCCTTCGAGTTCCAGCTGCTGGTCCGGCCGTGAGGCGTCAGGCCGTACGGTGAGGGGCGGCCCGGGGCACCCCGCGGCCGTTGAATGTTCGGACAAACCATTGACGCGGCTCGGTGCGCCCCGTTAGATCTCCTCCGGTCGCCGACCGGCGGCCGGTAGCGAAGGCGGCCCACCATGCTCTGCGTCTGCACGACCCGGCCCGGAGGCGGCCGGACCGCGCCCCTGCGGTCCCTTATCACCCGGCCCGGATCCACCGGGGCCGGGACCCCATGAAACGGCACAGACCGCCGGTAACGGATACTTGGTCGGTTGCCCGGTTCAGCCGCCCGGCGCCGCGGCGACAGCAGAGAGACCCCGGACGGCGACAAGAACGGGAGAGGCGTTTCCTCGTGGCAAGGGTTGGAAGAAGAGGACGCGTCGTGGGCGCCGTGCTGGCAGCGGTGCTCGGCGTCTCCCTGGCGGGTTGCAGCAGCACCGGTGGTCTGCGCGCGGAGCAGGAGCGCGCCGCACAGACCGCCGGCGGCAAGGCGGCCGTGCACACCCCCCGGTGGACGATCGCGATGGTCACCCACTCGGGAGACGGCGACACGTTCTGGGACATCGTGCAGAACGGCGCCAAGCAGGCGGCGGTCAAGGACAACATCAACTTCGTCTACGCACACGACGAGGAGGCGCAGCGGCAGAGCCAGCTCGTGCAGTCCTACATCGACCAGAAGGTCGACGGGCTGATCGTCTCGCTGGCCAAGCCGGACGCGATGAAGGCTGTGGTGAAGAAGGCCGAGAAGGCCGGGATACCGGTGATCACGGTGAACTCCGGCGCCGAGGAGTCCAAGGCGTTCGGCGCGCTCAGCCACATCGGCCAGGACGAGACGGTGGCCGGCGAGGCGGTCGGCGAGGAGCTGACCAAGCGCGGCCGGAAGAACGCCCTGTGCGTCCTGCACGAGCAGGGCAACGTCGGCCATGAGCAGCGCTGCGACGGCGCGGCGAAGACCTTCAAGGGCACGATGCAGAAGCTCTACGTGGACGGCACCAACATGCCCGATGTGCAGGCGTCCATCGAGTCCAAGCTCCAGGCCGACCCGTCCATCGACGCCGTGGTCACCCTCGGTGCGCCCTTCGCGCCCACCGCCGTCAAGGCCAAGGAGCAGGCGGAGAGCAAGGCCGAGATCGACACCTTCGACCTGAACGCGCAGGTCGCGAGCGGTCTGAAGGACGGCTCCCTGGGCTTCGCGGTCGATCAGCAGCCCTACCTCCAGGGCTACCAGGCGGTCGACCTGCTGTGGCTGTACAAGTACAACGCCGATGTCCTCGGCGGCGGCAAGCCGGTCCTCACCGGACCCCAGGTGATCACCAAGCAGGATGCCGCCGCGCTCCAGGAGTACGCGAAGCGGGGCACCCGATGAGCGCCGCCGACGCACCGGCCCTGAAACCCGCGCCGTCCGGCGGCGCGGGCGACGAGCGGCTGCTGCACCGTTCCCTGGCCCGCCGACTGATGAGCCGTCCCGAGCTGGGCTCGGTGGTCGGGGCCATCGCCGTCTTCGTCTTCTTCTCGCTGGTCGCCGAACCGTTCCTGCGGCCCGCCAGCCTCTCCACGATCCTGTACGCGTCCTCGACGATCGGCATCATGGCCGTCCCTGTGGCGCTGCTGATGATCGGCGGCGAGTTCGATCTGTCGGCCGGTGTGATGGTGATCAGCTCGGCGCTGGTCTCGTCGATGTTCAGCTACCAGATGACGGCCGACAGCTGGGTCGGCGTCGGGGTGTCGCTGCTGGTCACGCTCGCCATCGGCGCCCTCAACGGGGTGCTGCTGACCCGGACGAGGTTGCCCAGCTTCGTGATCACGCTGGGCACCTTCTTCATGCTCACCGGGCTCAACCTGGGCTTCACCAAACTCATCGGCGGCACCGTCTCGACGAAGTCCATCGCCGACATGGAGGGCTTCGACTCCGCCCGCAAGGTCTTCGCCTCGCACCTGACGATCGGCAGCGTGGACATCCAGATCACCATCGTGTGGTGGCTGGCGCTGGTCGCGCTCGCCACCTGGATCCTGCTGCGGACCCGGGCCGGCAACTGGATCTTCGCGGTGGGCGGCAACGCGGACGCGGCCCGGGCGGTCGGCGTCCCGGTCACCCGCACCAAGATCGGCCTCTACATGGGCGTCGCGTTCGCCGCCTGGATCTCCGGCCAGCACCTGCTGTTCTCCTACGACGCGATCCAGTCCGGTGACGGCGTCGGCAACGAGTTCCTCTACATCATCGCGGCGGCGGTCGGCGGCTGTCTGATGACCGGCGGCTTCGGCTCGGCGATCGGCGCCGCGGTCGGCGCCTTCATCTTCGGCATGGCGAGCAAGGGCATCGTCTACGCGCAGTGGAACGCGGACTGGTACAAGTTCTTCCTCGGCGCGATGCTGCTGCTGGCCACGCTGCTGAACGCCTGGGTCCGCAGGCGGGCGGAGGCCACGTCATGACGGCCCTGGTCGAGCTCGACGACGTCAGCAAGTTCTACGGCAGCGTCAAGGCGCTGACCGGGGTGTCGCTGGAGGTGCACGCGGGCGAGATCACCTGCGTCCTCGGCGACAACGGCGCCGGCAAGTCCACCCTCATCAAGATCATCGCGGGGCTGCACCAGCACGACGCCGGCGCCTTCCGGATCGAGGGCGAGGAGGCCCGGCTGGGCTCCCCGCGCGAGGCCCTGGACCGCGGGATCGCCACCGTCTACCAGGACCTGGCGGTGGTGCCGCTGATGCCGGTGTGGCGGAACTTCTTCCTCGGCTCCGAGCCGACCACCGGCGTCGGCCCGTTCAAGCGGCTCGACGCGCGCACCATGCGCGAGACCACCCGCACCGAGCTGCTGCGGATGGGCATCGACCTGCGCGACGTCGACCAGCCCATCGGCACCCTCTCGGGCGGCGAGCGGCAGTGCGTCGCCATCGCCCGCGCCGTCTACTTCGGCGCCAAGGTCCTCGTCCTGGACGAGCCGACCGCGGCGCTCGGCGTCAAGCAGTCCGGGGTGGTGCTCAAGTACGTCGCGGCCGCCCGCGACGCCGGACTCGGCGTGGTGTTGATCACCCACAATCCGCATCACGCCTACCTGGTCGGCGACCGCTTCGTGCTCCTCAAGCGCGGCACGATGGCCGGCAGCCACCTGAAGTCGGAGATCGAGCTGGAGGAGCTGACCCGGCAAATGGCCGGGGGCAGCGAGCTGGAACAGCTCAGCCACGAGCTCTCCCGGAGCGCTCCCGCGGAGTTCCCCGGGGGTCACCGGCCCGAGTGAACCCGTCCGCGCCCCGCGCCGCCTCCTGGCCGGTGCGGGGCGTGCGGCGGGGCTCCGCGGTGCGCGCGACGGCGCGGGTGATGCACAATCGCTCCGGACCATCCACCGAGGCCCCGGCCTCCCCGAGACCCGCAGGGACGAGACGACTCTTGCGCGCACGCAGCCGTCGAGACCGTAACGGCAGCCGCCACGGCTGTCCCGGCCGCCGCCCCGGCAGCCGTACCCGCGACGAGGTCCGAGGGGTGACCCGATGAACATGTACCGGGACCGCGCGCACCGCGCCACCGTCCTGCGGACCGTCGGCGCCCGCGAGCGCCGTTCGCACCTGACCGCCCCCCGGGTGCCCACCGTCGGCATCGACATCGGCGGCACCAAGGTCATGGCGGGCGTGGTCGACGCCGACGGCACCATCCTGGAGAAGGTCCGCACCGAGACGCCGGACAAGTCCAAGAGCCCCAAGGTCGTCGAGGACACCATCACCGAGCTGGTGCTGGACCTCTCCGACCGGCACGACGTGCACGCCGTGGGCATCGGCGCGGCCGGCTGGGTCGACGCCGACCGCTCCCGGGTGCTCTTCGCCCCGCATCTGAACTGGCGCAACGAGCCGCTGCGCGACCGCCTCGCCGAACGGCTCGCGGTCCCGGTCATGGTCGACAACGACGCCAACACCGCCGCCTGGGCGGAGTGGCGGTTCGGCGCCGGCCGCGGCCAGGACCACCTCGTCATGATCACGCTCGGTACCGGCATCGGCGGCGCCATCCTGGAGGACGGGGCCATAAAGCGCGGCAAGTACGGGGTGGCCGGCGAGTTCGGCCATATGCAGGTGGTCCCCGGTGGCCACCGCTGCCCGTGCGGCAACCGCGGCTGCTGGGAGCAGTACAGCTCCGGCAACGCGCTGGTCCGCGAGGCCCGCGAGCTGGCCGCCGCCGACTCCCCGGTGGCGTACAACATCATCGAGCGGGTCGGCGGCCGGGTCGGCGACATCACCGGTCCGCTGATCACCGAGCTGGCCCGGGAGGGCGACGCGATGTGCGTCGAACTCCTCCAGGACATCGGCCAGTGGCTCGGCGTCGGCATCGCCAACCTCGCCGCCGCCCTCGACCCGTCCTGCTTCGTCATCGGAGGCGGTGTCAGCGCCGCCGACGACCTGCTGATCGGCCCGGCTCGGGACGCCTTCCGGCGCCATCTCACCGGCCGCGGCTACCGCCCCGAGGCCACCCTCACCAAGGCCCAGCTGGGCCCCGAGGCCGGGATGGTCGGCGCCGCCGACCTCGCCCGCCTGGTGGCCCGGCGCTTCCGCCGCGCCAACCGCCGCCGCGTCGAGCGCTACGAGCGCTACGAACGGGCGGGCCGCCGATGACCGACCTGGACCAGCACCCCGTGCACGACGACCACCACCACGTGGGCCCCGCGCCGCACGACCAGACCCGCCGGCCCTTCCTGCTGGCGCTGGTCGTCTTCCTGCTGATCACGATCCCGGCCGGCTACTTCGTCATCTCCGCCCAGCAGAGCCGCGAGGGCGGCGAGGACAAGGAGACCGAGGCCGCCTCCACCGGGCTGACCAACGCCTTCCCCTCCCGGCTCCAGCAGCGGGTCTACAACATCCCGGTGCCGATCGGCTCCACCCCGGTCTACTACTACGAGACCAACTCCTGGAAGACCAGCTCGCTGTTCGCGCAGTTCCGGACCAACGACAACGGGCTGGCGACCTACCTCAAGGCGGTCGGCACCAACACCGCCGCCCTGAAGAAGGGCGAGATCACCATCGCGCCCGCGCAGGCCGCCAAGGTCGGCTGGGACTTCCACGTCGACTGGCCCTGGCAGGGCACCGTGATCAACAAGCCGGCGCCGCTGCCCACCCAGCGCATCGTGGTCAGCTTCGACGAACCCGGGCACCCGGTCGTTTACACCGTTTCGACCGTGCAGTTCTGATCTCCTGCGTGCGGGGACGGGCCCGGTGGTGCAGGCCATCGGCAGCACCCTGTGCCTGCCGGCCGAGCGCATCGGGCAACTCGCCGCGCGGATCCAGGACTTCGAGAACCACGACTCCGGCCGCCGCGACGAGGCCGAACGAACGCCACCGCCGCGCTCGTCGGGAGGGCAGCGCGCGGGGCGTGCACGGCCGGGAACGGGCGTCGGACGTCGTGGGCTTGCCGTCCGGGCCTTCCAACGGCCCTTGTGTGACTGCCCCATTGGAGGCGCCGCCGCATGTTCGGCGCGCGGCAAGACGGCGGGATGAACTGGTGCCCACTGCCTCACGGCCTGCCACAATGTTGGTTCGCGCAGAACCAATTCCGCATCGGATGCGTGATCACTAGATGACACGTTCATGCAGCACGTATCGGGGAGATTCATGACGCGCAGATGGTCGCTCATCACCGCCATCGCCGTATTGGCCGTCGCGCTGGCCTTAGTCGTCACCCGGCTGGTGCTTGGTGAGGGCTCCGGGGGGTCGGGGAGGCAGGAAGGGGCCACACCGGCCGCGTCGAGCCCGGGTGACAAGGCCGCATCGCTACGGGGCGTCGGCTGGTGGCCCTTGCACCAGTCCGGTACCGCGAAGGCGGGGGAACACGACGCCGTCGTCCACGGCGGGACGCAGTGGACCGACGGCCCCCAGGGCGGCGCCCTGCGGCTGGACGGCACCAGCGGATACGCGGACACCGGCTCCCAGATCGACACCGTCGGCAAGGACTACTCGGTCGCCGCACGGGTGCGGCTCACTCCCCAGGACATGAAGGGCATGCACACCGTCCTGTCCCAGGACGGCGACCGGATCAGCACGTTCTTCCTCCAGTACTCCGAGCCGGACCAGAACTTCGCGTTCAGCTTCTCCGGTGCCCGTACCGTCGCGGAGGGGACCGAGCAGCCGCAGCCCGGCCGTTGGTACCACCTCACCGGCACATACCGTCAGAAGGACCACCAGATGCGGCTCTACGTCGACGGCAAGCCCGCGGCGAGCAGGGTGGCCTCCACCAAGGTGGCGCCCACCGGCTCCGTGGTGATCGGACGCGCCAAGTTCAACGGGAAGGCGGCCGACTTCTGGAACGGGGACGTCTCCGACGTGCACATCTACGACCGGGTGCTGACGCCTGACGAGGTCGGCTCGCTCTCCTCCCACGAACCGAACTGACGACGGGCGCCGGCGCCGGTCACGACGGGGGCCGGCCACCGGCGGCGGGCCGGACATCCGGTGGGCCCGGACGGGCACCGGGGCACGGCCCGACCGGGCCCCGGTGCTCTCCTTGAACGCACCCCGACGACGCGTCGCGGCGGCAGCCGAACGGCGGTGGTACCGGGGTGCGTTCACCGTCGTCGCGCGTCGGCTGATGCGCGACGCGGAACGTACGACGACCGCTTGCGGCGGCGCCTGCCGACTCTCCCGCAGCCGGCTGAACACGTCTTCCCCACAGACGACCGGAGAGGAAAAGGCCTTTGACGGCGAGTGCTTCGACCGAAGAGTGCATACCCAGCCCCCGCGCCGCGGAACTCCGTCCCGACGAGTTCCTCAGGGCCCTCTACCAGCTCCACGGCAGCGCGTTGCTCCAGTTCGCGGCCCGGCGGCTGGAGGGCGACTGGCACCGCGCCGAGGACGCCCTCCAGGAGGTCGCGATCCGCGCCTGGCACCACGCCGGGGAGCTCGATCCGACCGCCGACACGGTGCGGCCCTGGCTGTTCACCGTGCTGCGCAACCTCGTCATCGACGGGCATCGCGCCCGTCAGGCCAGACCACCGGAGACCGGCGACCCGGAACTCGCCCACCTGCCGGTGGCCGACGGCGTGGACCACATCCTCACCTCCCAGGTGCTCACCGAAGCGCTGCGGGACCTGCGGCCGGCCCAGCGCGAAGTCCTGTTGCACGTGCACTACTTGGGGCGCAGCGTCAACCAGACGGCCAAGGTCCTCGGCGTCCCGCCGGGCACCGTCAAGTCCCGGACGTACTACGCCGCCCGCGCCCTGCGGGCGGCGCTGCACAGCCGCGGACTGTACGCGTACGACCGCGACCGGGAGGCCGGATGAGACTCATGCCAGACGCCCCGCGTGCCGGGTGATCTCCAGGCCGAGCGCGCCCGTGTCGAGTGAGCCGTCAGCGTCGGCCCGCCAGCGCCACCCCGTGGGCGCGTCGCCGAGCACCAGCAGCGCGTCTCCGCGCCGCAGGCCGTCCAACGCGCCCTGACGCCGCGGGAGTTGGGACGAGGCCACGACGAACAGGTGCGGCGCCTCGCCCTGGACGGCGATCCGGCTGCTGCCCTCGATCAGCCGGAAGATCTGGGTGACCTCCGACGATCCGGGCTCCGGCGCTCCCGTGCTCGCCGAGGCCGCCCTGGCGAACGCGTCCTCCAGGCTGGCCGCGGTGTGCAGCCGGGAGGTCCGCGGCATGCCGCCGTCGACGAGCCCGTCGCCGGCCAGGGACCCCACCAGGGTGACCTCGGCGAGGGCCCCCACCGGGCTGGAGAGGGCCTCGGTGATGACGGCCCGCGCCAGGCCGCGCACCTCCTCGTCCGGGCCCACCACGGACACGGGCCCCGCCGCACGGGAGAGATCGACCAGCACCCGGTCGGCGCCGTCCAGCCCCACCGTCACCGTCAGCGCGTACGGCAGGGCCGGTTCGCCCTCCGGGCCGGGGCGGTGCAGGTCGTCGGGCGAGATCGTCCAGCGCTCGCCGTCCGCCTCGGCGATCCAGGGCGCGGGGGCAGTCGCCTCCGCTCCGGCCAGCAGCAGTCCGAGCCGCTCCTCGGAGTAGACGACGGCGAACAGGTCGGGCAGCGACCGGCCCGAGCGCAGGCACTCGCCCGTCAGCCGGCGCAGGCCCGCGTCGACCACGTCCAGCGCCTCGCGCCCCATGACGGCGGCCGTGGCGACGGCGGGCTTCGGCGGGCGGGGCCGCCGCTCCGTGACGACCAGCGCGGCCACCGCCGCGATCAGCGCCAGCCCCAGCACCACGGCCAGGACGTACCAGATCATCTTCTGACTCCTTGTCGGGACGCCCCGGCGGCGGTACCGGGACGGTCGAAAGCGGGGGCGGCCCCGCGGCGGAGTCGCGGCGCCGTGCACCCGAAGGCCACTACGGAGCCGGCCCGCGGATGGTTCACGGGAACGTGGGTGAACCATCCGGGGGCGCGGTCCGTACGTCCCGTCAGTGGCACGGGAGCCGCCGAACGCGGCTGCCGAGGCCCCCCATTCACGCCGGCTGGAGGACGTTTTCGTGTCGTTGATGTTGACCGTGGTCGAGGGGGGCGGGGACTCGTTCGACGTCCACCTCGACGCCGACCCCGACACGCCCGTGAGCGCCGTCGCGGAGGCGCTGGCCGCGGCGGGCGGCGTCCCCCGGCCGCCGGAGGGCCTCGGCCTGTACGCCGGTGACCGGCTGCTGCCCGCCGACCTGCGGCTGCGGGACGCGCCGCTGCGCCACGCGGCCATCGTGGGCCTGGGCCGCCCGGCCGGCACCGCGTCGGCCGAACCGGACGGGCTGGTGGAGGTCCGTACGGTCGGCGGGTCCGGCGCCGGCGTCGTGCACCGGCTCGACATGGGCGAGTACCGGATCGGGCTGGCCCACGACGGGACCGCCCAGGTGCTGCGCGCCGTACCGGAGCATCCGCTCGCCGTCCTGTCCGTGGGCCCCGGAGGGCGCTGCCGCATCGCGCCGGACGCGTCCGCACCGGGCGGCGGCACCCTGCAACTGGACCGCGCGGACCTCGCCGAGGCGACCGCCTGGCCGGCCGGCGCGCAGCTCCTCGTCGGTGACTGCCTGCTCGAACTCGCCCTCCCCCAGCGGCCGGACGCGGCCGTGCAGCCGTCGGAGGACGGCACCGGTTGGGACTACAACCGGCCGCCGCGGCTGCGGCCGGCCGGGACCGCCACCCGCTTCACCCTGCCCACCCCGCCCGCGCCGCCGGCCGCCCGGCCGCTCCCGTGGATCACCGCGGCCGCGCCGGTGGTGATGGCGGTGGCCGGTGCGCTGGCCTTCGGCCGCATGTCGATGCTGCTGTTCGGGCTGCTCTCCCCGGTCGTGGTCGTCGGCAACTTCCTGATGAGCCGGCGCTCCGGACGCCAGTCCCACTCCAGCAGCGTCGCCGAGTACGAGGAGAAGAAGGCACGCATCGAGGGCGACGCGGAGCAGGCCCTGGCGGCCGAACGCACCGCCCGGCGCCGCGGTTTCCCCGATCCGGCCGAGGTCGTCCTGACCGCCGTCGGCCCCCGGCGCCGCCTGTGGGAGCGCCGCACCTCGGACGCCGACTTCCTGGAACTGCGCATCGGCACCGCCGACCTGCCCTCCGACGTGGTCCTCCACGACCCGACGAAGGACGAGCACCGCCGCCAGGACCCGTGGACCGCCTACGACGTCCCGGTGACCGTTCCGCTGCGGGAGCACGACGTGCTGGGCATCGCCGGCGAGGGCCCGGCCGCGCGCGCCGTGGCGCGCTGGGCGGTCGCCCAGGCCGCCGTCCTGCACAGCCCCCGCGACCTCCAGATCCACCTGCTGACGACCGGCGGTCCGGGCCGGGACGGCTGGGCCTGGCTGCGCTGGCTGCCGCACGTGCGCAAGAAGTCCGGCGACATCCCGGCCAGTATCGGCTACGGCACGGAGACCTGCGCCCGGCGGGTGGCCGAACTGACCGCGCTGATCGTCGAGCGCGCCGGACGGGAGGACCGGCGCGATCGGGCTCCCGGGCCCGATGTGCTCGTCGTCCTCGACGGGGCCCGCAGGCTGCGTTCGCTGCCCGGCGTGGCGCAGATCCTGCGCGACGGGCCGGCCGTCGGCATCCGCGCGGTGTGCCTGGACGCCGAGGAGCGGCTGCTGCCCGAGGAGTGCCAGGCCGTCGTCGTCGAGGAGCCCGGCGGAACGGTGCGGGTGGGACGCTCCGGGCGGGGCACCGTCGGGGGCGTCCGGCCCGACGAGGTCTCCCTGGACTGGTGCCGTTCGCTGGCCCGCGCGATGGGCCCGATGCGCGATTCGGGCGGCGCCGACGAGGAGGCCGCGGTGCTCCCCGGTTCCGCGCGGCTGCTCGATGTCCTCGCCCTCGACCCGCCGCAGGCCGCCGGCATCCGGGCGCGCTGGCAGGCCGGGGGCCGCTCGACCCGGGCGGCCGTCGGCGTCTCTCTGGACGGCCCGTTCTTCCTGGACCTCAAGCGGGACGGCCCGCACGGGCTGGTCGCCGGCACCACCGGATCCGGCAAGTCCGAACTCCTCCAGACCCTGGTCGCCTCCCTCGCGGTGGCGAACCGTCCGGACGCGATGACGTTCGTCCTCGTCGACTACAAGGGCGGCTCCGCGTTCAAGGACTGCGTGGACCTGCCGCACACCGTCGGCATGGTCACCGACCTCGACGCCCACCTCGTCGAACGCGCCCTGGTGTCGCTCACGGCGGAACTCACCCGGCGCGAGCACATCCTCGCCGCGGCCGGCGCCAAGGACATCGAGGACTACATCGACCTGCTGGAGCGCAACCCGGCGGGCCGCGAGCCGATGCCCCGACTCCTCATCGTCATCGACGAGTTCGCCTCGATGGTGCGCGACCTGCCGGACTTTGTGAAGGGCCTGGTCAACATCGCCCAGCGGGGCCGCAGCCTCGGCATCCATCTGATCCTGGCGACGCAGCGCCCCAGCGGCGTCGTCTCCTCGGAGATCCGCGCCAACACCAACCTGCGCATCGCGCTCCGGGTGACGGACGCCGGCGAGAGCACGGACGTCCTCAACTCCCCGGAGGCCGCCGGGATCTCGCAGGGCACCCCCGGCCGCGCCTATGTGCGCCTGGGCCAGAACTCCCTCGTGCCGTTCCAGTCCGGACGGGTCGGCGGCCGCAGGCCCGGCGCGGCGGTGGCCTCACTGCCGGCGCCCTGGGCGGTGGCGGTCGGCTGGGAGCGGCTCGGCGAGCCGCTGCCGGCGCGGCCGCGCGCCGCGGCGGCCCCCGCCGAGGTGGAGACCGACCTCGCCGGGCTCGTCACGGCGATCCGCGAGGCGGACCGGGAGTTGGGCATCCCCGCCCAGCACAGCCCCTGGCTGCCGCCGCTGTCCGAGGTCCTGGTCACCGGCGAACTGCCCCCGCCCCCGCCCTCGGACTACGACCTCAAGCCCGTCGCGTACGGCGTGGTGGACCTGCCCGCGCAACAGGCCCGCAGGCCCCTGGTGATCGACCCGGCGACGCTCGGACACCTGCACATCATCGGCTCGCCCCGGCAGGGCAGGTCGCAGACGCTGCGCACCATCGCCGGCACCATGGGCTTCGCCCACTCCCCGGCCCAGCTGCACATGTACGGCATCGACTGCGGCAACGGCGCGCTGCTGCCCATCGAGGGGTTGCCGCACTGCGGGGCCATCACCCAGCGCACCCAACCCGACCGGGTGGCCCGGCTGCTCGCCCGGTTGACCGAAGAGCTGGGCCGCCGCCAGGAGATGCTCGCCGCCCGCGGCAGCGCCGATCTGCCGGAGCTGCGCCGCGCCCTGCCGGAGGCCGAACGGCCGCCGCACCTCGTGCTGTTCATCGACCGGTGGGAGGTCTTCGACAAGCAACTGGGCGAGTACGACGCCGGGAACCTGCTCAGCTCCGTGCTGACCCTGCTCCGGGACGGCGCCAGCGTCGGCATCCACCTGGTGATGACCGGTGACCGGGCGCTGTTCTCCAGCCGGGTCAACGGCTCCACCGAGGACAAGCTCGTGCTGAAGCTGAACGAGAAGTCCGAGTACGGGATGATCGGCATCACCCAGCGCAACGTGCCCGACCAGATCCCGCCGGGCCGCGCGTTCCGTGCCGCCGACAAGGCGGAGGTGCAGATCGCGCTCCTCACGGACAACCCGGAAGGCCAGGCGCAGGCCGTGGCGCTCCAGCAGATCGCCGAGTACTGCCGTGAGCGGGCGGCCCATCTGCCGGCCGCCACCCGGCCGTTCCGCGTCGACACCCTGCCGGACCGGCTCACCTTTGAGGAGGCGGCCCGGTACGTGCCGCGGCCGCTGCCGTCCGCGCACTGGGCCCTGTCCGGCGTCGGGGGTGACGAACTCGCCGCGTACGGGCCGGACTTCGCCGTCACGCCGACCTTCCTCGTCGCGGGCCCGGCCCGCTCGGGACGCAGCACCGTCCTGGCGACGCTGGCTCTGTCGCTGCTGTCGGTCGGGATGCCCGTCGTCGTCGGCGCGCCCGCCAGGTCGCCCTTGCGTCGACTCAGCGGACGGCCCGGGGTCCTCGCGGTGTTCGACGACTCCGACATCGAGCCCGCGGCGCTGGAGCAGGCGCTGGCGTCCGCGCCGAAGGGGGCCGTGGTGATCCTGGACGACGCCGATCTGCTGCTGAAGTCGAAGGCCGAGTCCGTCCTCACGCCGATCGCCAAGTCCGGTGCCGAGACCGGCCGGGGCCTGGTGATCGCCGGACAGACCGACCGGCTCTCCTCCGGCTTCTCCGGCTGGCACACCGAGGCCCGCCGCAACCGCTGCGGACTGCTGCTCAAGCCGCAGAACATGAGCGACGGCGAACTGATCGGCGTCAAGGTCCCCCGCAGCCGCCTGGGCGCGACCCGCCCGGGCCGGGCGATCCTGCACCTGGGCGACGGCGTGCTGCGCACGGTCCAGGTCCCGGAGACGGTACTACCGGCAGCCGAGAGCTGAGGCTCGCGAGTTTCACCGGTTTCACGACAGAGGACTCCTGCCCCGGCCACGGCCGGGGCAGGAGTCCTCTTGCCTTTTGGGCTATTAGGGTTTGTTGGGGAAAATCACACTGTTCACGAAAGCCCCGGTCTTGTGATGGGTGAACTGGAAGCCGTTGTTCCCGCGGACGTCCAGCTTCATATTCGACGGGACAGGGTTGTTCCCCTTGTAGATGGGTGTCACCTTGTATTCGATCTTTTCTCCGGCGTCAACAGCCTTGCGAATCGCGTTTTCATAGTGCACATGGACCGGCGCGTTCGCATTGCGGTGCAAGGTGACGAAGTTCAGCACGCTCTTGTTCGAGCCGCCGATCTGGGCGCCGAGCAGATGGCCACGATTGAGATTCTTTCCCGACTGCCAGCCCGGTGGCTCGGACGGGGGGCGGGGCTTGGTCTTGCCGCCCGTCATGGATTGGTCGAGTTTGGCGGATACTCCCCGCGGGCGCTTCTGCCGGTCGAGCGCCTTGTAGCTGACCTTCCCGTTCCAACTGATGTCGCTTTCATTGCAGGGGGCCAGCCCCAGCGGGTCGCTGAAAGCCTGCGGATTGTCGACGTACGCCACCGGGTTGGGGGCGGGCGCCAGCCCCAGGGGGTCCGGTGCCGTGTACCGGCCGCTCTCCGGGTCGTAATGACGGAAGTAGTTGTAGTAGAGGCCGGTTTCGCGGTCCTCGTACTGCCCTGGGAAACGGAAGGGTGTCAGGGCGGTGGCGTCGCGATGATGGGCGGTGGCGCCCCACATCGTGGTGCGGGAGCGCCAGGCGATGTCGCCGTGCTCGTCGACGAGTTCGGTGGGGGTGCCGACCAGGTCGGTGACGATGGCGAAGAAGCGGGAGTCGTACGTGCCTTGGCCCCGCGGCTTGCGTTCGAGCTGGGTGAGGGGGCGGTGGCCGTCGTGCTCCCAGGTGAGGGTGACGCCGGAGGCGGTGTCGGTCTGTTCGGCGAGGGTGGAGTCGTCCCAGGTGAAGTGGACGCCCTCGACGGCGGTCCGGCCGTCCTCTGCCATGCGGTACTTCGCTGTGCGACGCCCCATCGGGTCGTACGCGTAGTGCCAGCGGGTGCCGTCGGGGGTCGTGCAGGCGGTGAGGCGGTCCTCCACGTCCCATTCGTAGCGCCAGGTGTCGGGCTTCTTCGACAGCCGGCGCTTCTGGCGAAGCACCATGCGGCCCGCGTCGTCGTACGCGTAGCGCACCGCTCCCGCTCCCTGGATGCGGGTGCCGGTGTAGGTGCGGGAGCCGCGGGCCTCGGCCCGGGGTGCCTTCTCGGGCCAGTTGGCCTCGGTCTGGTTGCCGGCCCGGTCGTAGGCGTAGGACTCGGTCCAGCCGTCGCCGGTGACCGACAACGGGCGGCCGACCGGGTCGAGTTCGATGTCCCGGCGCCTGCCCGTCGTACGGTCCACGATGCCGACCAGGTGGTTGTCGGCCCGGTAGGTGTAGGACCGTTCGCGCAGGGTGCGCACCGGCGTGACGAGGGCGTGCGAGACCGAACGCCCGGCCAGGTCCCAAGCAGTCGTCGCGCTCACCCGGGAGGTCGCCGTGCCCCATACGCGGGCCAGCTCTTGCCCGAGGACGTCATGGGTGAAGTCCAGCCGGTGTCCGTCGGAGGTGAGGGCGTCGCGGTTCCCGCTCCCGTCGTAGCTCAGCTCGGTGACGGCGCCGGTCGGGGTGGTGCGGGAGGTGCGGCGGCCGAGCACGTCGTAGGTGAAGCGGGTGGTGCGTCCATCGACGGTCTCGGCCACGATCTGGCCGAGGACGTCCCGTTCGAACTCCACCGTCGAGGTGGGGGAGGCGGCCCGGACGAGTGCTCCGCCCGAGTCGTAGGTGTACGACGTGATCGCCCCGGCCGCGTTCTTCTCCACCAGTTCGCCAACGGAGTTGTACCGGAAGGTGATCTCTTGGCCCAGCGGAGTGGTGTGGGAGACGATCCGGCCCAACGCGTCCAGCTGATAGGCGACCTCGCGCTCGTCGAAGTCGGTCTCCGCTATGACGTTTCCTGCGCTGTCATAGGTGTAGTCCCAGGTCAGACCCTGCGGGTTAACGACCTGGGTGCGGCGGAGCTCGGCGTCATAGGCGAAGGTGTAGCGGGCACCGTCGGGCGTGGTCTGAGCCGCCAACTGATCGAAGTGGGTGTACTCGAAGGTGCTGGTGGCGCCTGTGGCATCGGTACTGGTGAGGCAGTTGCCCTCGCCGTCCCAGGTCAGTCGCTCGCTCCGGCCGTCGGGCGCGATGCGCTCCAACAGGCGGCCCTCGATGGTCCATACCGCGCGGGTGATCGCGCCCGCCGGATCGGTGACGGTGGTGGGCCGGCCGAACGCGTCGCGTTCGATCGTCGCCCGGTGCCCGGCCGGGTTGCCGATGGCCAGGGGGAGGCCCGCGCCGTCGACCTCGTACGCGGCTTCCGCGCCGGTCGGGTCCGTGGCCGAGGCGACCGCGCCGTTGGGGTGATGGGTGAATCGGTTTGTGCTGCCGTCCGGTGCGGTGACGGTCGTCAGGTTGCCTCGCTCGTCGAACTCCTGCCACCAAGCCGCCCCGTTATGGCCCGTCAACGTGGTGGGGAGGTTCAGCGCGTTGTACGTCGCCGTGGAGCGGCTGCCGTCCGGGAGCTGGATGACGGTGGGGTTGTGGGCTGTGTCGTACTCGTACCGGATCGTGTGGCCGAGGGCGTCCGTCTCCGCCAGAAGGTGGTCGTAGCGGTCCCACTCGGAGGTGGTCGTGTGGCCCAACGGGTCGGTCTCGCCGATGACTTGGTACAGCGCGTTGAGCTGGTAGGCGGTCGTGGCGCCGCAGGCGTCGGTGTAGTGGGTCTGCCGCTGGTCGGGGTCGTAGGTCCAGCGGGAGGAGAGGCAGCCGTCGGGGCCGATGGTCTCCGTGACGCGGTTGGCGTCGTCGTAGACGTAGCGGTAGGTGGAGTCGTTGCGGTCCGTCCAGGAGGTGATGCGGGAGCGGTCGTCGTAGCCGAACACCAGCGCCTGGCCCGACGAGTTCACCACGTGCGTGAGGTTCCCGTCCGCGTCATGTTGGTAGGACATGGCCTCGACCGGGCCCTGCGGCGTGGCGACCGACAGGCCGGTCAGCAGGCCGGCGATGCAGTCGACGTCGACGTGGTAGCCGCCGGAGTGGACCAGCGTGGTCGGGGTGCCGTCCTCCAGACGGGAGACGCTGACCTCATTGCCGTTGCGGTCGTGCCAACGGGCCAGCCAGTACAGGCCGTTGTCGTCGTCGGGGTGGTCCGCGAAGGTGCGGACGAGGCCCGTGTGCGGGTCGGATATGTGGTAGGTGACCTCGCCCGTGGTGCCGGTTCCCGCGCAGGCCAGCGGGAGGCGAGGGCCTTCCTCGGGCCACGCCGTCTGGTCGGAGTCGGCGGCGGGAAGGCCCGGGTAGGTGAGGATCGAGCCGTCCTCGCGGGCCCACAACACCCGTCCCCGGTCGTCCACTTCGAGTCGCTCGTCCAGGGTGGAGGCCCAGGAGGGGCCGAAGAACTGCCCGTACCGGTACGTCGACAGATGCGTACGCGTCAGATCCAGCGGCAGCACACCCGGCAGCGACAGATCGGTCTGCGTCAGCAGCATTTCACCGCTGGCGACATCGACCGGGTCGGTCTTGCAGGTGCGGCTGTTCAGATCCCGGCTGTTGACGCGGACGTTGACCGGCTTGATCGAGGTGGGCTTGACCCCCTTGACCCCCTTGAGGACCGAGCCGATCCCCCCGAGGCCCTTGAGGGCCGCGGCCCCGCCCCCCACCAGGCCCACGACGCCGAGCACAATGTCTAACACGTTCCACTCGCCCGACTCCGCCATCGTCGCCAGGTTGATCCCCAACGACACCGCGCTGGCCACGATGCTGCCGATCGTCAGGGCGATTCCCAGGCCCTGGAGGCCGGGTACGAACATCGCCAGCACGCCCAGCACCGCGCTGATGATGCCGAAGGCCGTACTCAGCGCCTTCTTGATCTTGTCCCAGAGGCTGTAGCCCGCTACCGACTCCTCCCGCGCGTCATCCAGCTTCTGCGCCGCGACGGCGGCGTCCTCCTCACGCACCTGCCGGGCGTCCTCCGCCAGCAGGCGGGCCGCATCGAGATCCGCCTGCGCATCATCGGCCTGCGTCTGCGCCGTGGACTGTTTGCTGCGCGCCTCGTCCAGCGCGCGCCGGGTGCTCGCCCGCGCCTCGTCGTCATCCGGAGGGTGGGTGACCGAGTCCAGCCGGCCGATGTCCGCACCGGCCGCACGCACCACCTCGGTGGCCGACGCCAGCCGGTCCTTGGCCTCGCGCCCCTTCTCCAGGGCGTTGTCGGCGTTCCGCTGCTGATCACGCAGCGTATGCACATACGTGTCCAGGGCGCCGGCCGCCTGGTCGTAGGAACTGTGCAGCTTGCGCACCTGCTTGGCCAGGTCGCCCAGCTTGTCCCGGAGCTTGTCCATGGACTTGCCCTCGCCCACCTGCTTGTTCTCCAGTCCGGAGACGAGGGGCAGGGCGTCGCCCGCGTTGTCGGCTACCGCACGATAGCTGCGCGCGAGTTCTGCGAGCACCTCCGCATCACCCGGAGTCGGGTCGTCCTCGAACCCGAAGACCGATTCCCACTCGGACACCGCTGGACGCGCCATGGCCGTGACCTCACTTTCCCTTGTCTGCTTCGCCCATGGGGCGTCCGCCGGCCGCTTCCGCCGCCGGATCCGCTGCGCCGGACGTGCCGGCCGGGTCCTCGAAGCGGAGCGACTCCGCGATCGCGTCGAAGACCTCGTAGAACTGGTCCGCCAGATCCACGTTGGGGGTGGAGCTGGCGAGCACCAGGTAGTCCCGGGTGTTCGGCACCGGGATCAGGGTGTGCCGCATCGCGGTGGGCACCCGCGTCCCCTGGTAGTCCACCTCTTCGATCCTGGTGATCCGCCCGGCCCCGCCGACCTCGGGCAGTTCCACCAACTCCACCTCGCCGGGCGGGAGTCCGCTGCCTTCTGCCTCGCTGCCGAGCTGCATGGCGGCCGCGACGACGAGGTCCGCCAGGTCCTCCGACTGGTCCTCGGGAACGGAGATCCGGAGCACGACCGTCGTGGCGCTGAGCACCAGGGGGCCGCTGCCCGCGCGGAGGATCCTGAGCATTCCCGACGCCCGCAGCGCGCCCTGCGCGTGCGCCTCGCGCGCGGTGTGCCGGGCGCTGCGGATCAGCTCGTCCACCTGCTCGCGGGAGAGCTGCGGGGCCTTCTTCACCTGGTCCTCGACGCGGCGGCGGATCGCCGCGTCCCGAGTGTTGGGGTCGAGGTCGAGCTGCCACCAGGAGTCGGGGAACCGCAGCGTGTAGCCCGCGGGCGCGGCCTCGGGTCGCTCCGTGACCGGTTGTGTCATGACGCCTTTCCCTTCCGCGTGACGTTTCTCTGTCACGCGTCCTTCTTCTCCAGCGCTTTTTCGCTGTCCTCGTCCGTCTGCGTGAAGTTCTCGGCGATCGTGTCCACGTTCTTGGAGAACGTCTTCACGTTGTCGTGAACCCGCTCGTGCCCCGCCTGCCACGCCTTGTCGAACTCGTCGAGGGCGTGCGCGAGTTTGCGGTCGCCGGCGATGCTCTTGAAGTCCTTCCGGTCGCCCGCGGCGTGGTAGAGCGTCGCCGAGTCCCCGAGCAGATCAGCGATGTTCTGGAGCTCCGTGACCGTGTCCTTCAGGTCCTGCACGGGAACGCTGATGCGACCCATGGATGTCTCCCCTCCTGCTCCAGCCGTCCGGCCCCGCCCTCACGGGGAGGGCGGGGCCGGACGGTGCGGGGCACGTCAGCCGATGGAGCCGGCCGTCTGGTCGTCGGTGTCGACGAACGCGTCGGCGACCTGCTTGATGAACTCGCTGACGCCCTGAAGGCCCTCGATCGCCTTCTCCGTGCCGTTCTTGTACTCCTCCCAGTACGGCCGGAACTTGCTCTCGGAGCCGGGGGTGGCGTAGGCGGCCTCGACCATCTCCTCCATCTTGGTGTTGGCCTCGTGGAGGCTCTGCTGCATCAGTTCCTTCTGGTTCTGCAGCCAGGTCGACGCCTCCCGCATCTCGTCCGGGCTGATCTTGATGTTGCCGCCGGCCATGTCGCTTCCTTCTCTCGATGCGTTTCGCGCAGCCGCTTCAGAGCTGCGCACACCGGGCTGTACGGGGCGCCCGCCGCGGCGGTTCACGCCTGTTGCGGAACGGTGACAACAGCGACCGAACGACCACCTTGAGCGGACCCGAGGCCCCCCACGGCCCGTCCGGCCCGCCCGAAACCACCGTATTTCCAGGTCAGTACGGTTTCCGACGGTTGAAAGCCGCGGCCGGATGGGCGAGTTGGGGTGGCGGTTTCACTTCCCGCCATCCGTTGCAGAGTTGGAGCGTTTCTCGTCACGTGGCATGACCAGGACCCGGATCGGCGCCCGGACCGATCAACGAGGCCGCGCTCGGCGCGAGAGGGAGGTGACGACCCGTCCGCCCGTCGTCGGCCCGTCGTCGGCCTGTCGTCGGCCCGCCGACGGTCCCGCGCCCCGTCACGACTGCCCGAGCGGGGGGAGAGAGGAGCCCGGCTGCCCGAGGGGCTGCTCCGGGCCCCGGTGTACGTCGGTGTACGTCTCGGCCCGGACGTAGATGCCTGCGTGCGCGCCCCAAGGCCAACCCCGGGTCCACTGGCACCCGCTGGACATGCAACGTCGCCTGCTCGCCGAGCACGACGCGTGGGGCAATCCAACGGAGGAAGGCCCGGCGGGACAGCGAACCGGGCCTCGCACGTTCACGTGACGGACCCGGCCGTGTCAGCGATTCATGGCCGCCCAGAATTCCTCGAAGGACATCTTGCGGTCGCCGTCGGTGTCGAGGGAATCGATCAGCTCCTGAGCCTGCGACCCGGTGATCTCCGCGCCTTCCAACTCCGCAACGACCTGCCGGTATTCCTCCGCGGTGACCTGGCCGTCCCCGTCGACGTCGGAGCGCTCGAAGACCTTCCGCGCCGCCGTCTCCACGATGTCTGCCATGCGCTCCGCCCTTCCGCGATCTTTGCTGATCGGCCCGGGCTATCCGCCGGCCGGACGCCACCCGGGTGCGCCCACCTCACGGCCACGGTGGGCCGGAACCGGGTTCGGGTTCGCATTGTCGCTGAGGTTTTCGAGCAGCCGAATGCATCGCCCGCCACCGCGACCGGTTCAAAAGCTTAAGAAGCCGTATTTCAACCGAACTTGATCGTGTGATTCCTGCTGGTCAGGCATGGTGTCGCTCGGGGTGAGGGAGGAATGCGGCGTCTTGTGTCCGCTTGATGGTTGAGGGGTGCGCGGTGGCGTCGGTGCTGGGAATGCTGGAGGAGCGCGAGTGGGCTGCCCGGGTGCGGGTGGAGGGTCTGCGGGAGGAAGTCGCGCGGCTGGCCGGGGTGTTGGAGGCCGCGGAGATCGAGCTGGACCGGCGGGTGATCGCGAGGGAGGAGCTGGTCG
Source organism: Streptomyces sp. NPDC093097 (assembly GCF_044754325.1). Classification (NCBI taxonomy): domain Bacteria; kingdom Bacillati; phylum Actinomycetota; class Actinomycetes; order Kitasatosporales; family Streptomycetaceae; genus Streptomyces; species Streptomyces sp. NPDC093097. Next base: position 2,743 of record NZ_JBIVOW010000016.1, on the reverse strand, counting down.
AGGCCCTGGCCGTCTCCGCGGCCGAGTCCACTGCGGTGACCGAGGCCGAGGCGGAGCAGGAAACTGCGCCCCACCCGTGCCGGTGCCGGGCTCGACGGTGCCGCCGTGGCGGGACGGGTTGCCGGTGACCGCGCCGGCGCCGGACTACCAGCGGATCCTGGGTGTGCTGGAGGAGGGGCGAGCAGCGGGCAGGGGGCCGCTGAAGGCCAGGGAGATCGCGGTGGAACTGGGGTTGGAGAGGACGCCGGCGAAGGTCGAGGGGCTGCGTTCGAAGGCCAGGCGCCTGGCGGAGCGCGGCTGGCTGGTGCAGGAGTCGGCGGGGACGTTCGGCGCCGGCCGGGGGCCCGTGGCCGTGCCAGACGCCGGCTCGTCCGCGTGATCATCGACCACCGGATCATCGCCTCGCTGGTGGCGGGCAGGGTTTCGTAATCCCTCGCCAGACGGCGGGAGTTCATCAGCCATGCGAATGTGCGCTCGGCCACCCAGCGTCTGGGGAGCACCACGAACCCTGTCATGTCGTCGGTGCGCTTGACGTCTGCAGGGTGAGGGCGGGTTTGTTGCGGCACCGGTCGACCAGGTCGCCGGTGTAGCCGCCGTCGGCCCGGACGAGGGTGATGTCGCGGTGCAGGCGGCGCAGCCGCTGCAGTAGGCCCACGGCGGCGTCCCGGTCGCCGATGTTCGCGGCGGTGACCGCAACGACCAGCAGCAGGCCGAGCGTGTCGGTCACGATGTGCCGCTTGCGGCCAGGCACCTTCTTCCCGCCGTCGTAGCCGCGTGAGGCGGCCGGCACCGACGCCGCGGCCCGCACCGACTGCGCGTCGATGATCCCCGCCGTGGGCTCGGCCTCACGGCCCTCGCGCTCCCTCACTCGCCCGCGCAGCCGGTCGTGGAACTCTGTGATCAGCCCGTGCTCGCGCCAGCGGCGGAAGAAAGCGTAGACCCGGCCCCAGTCGGGGAAGTCCGCGGGCATCGCCCGCCAGGAGATCCCGCCCGCGACCAGATACCGGATCGCGTCCAGCATCTGGCGGTGGCAGTAGCCCTCCGGCTGCCCGCCCCGCCCATGGAGCCAGGCCGGCACCGGCAGCAACGGCCGGATGGCCGCCCACTCCGCGTCCGTCATGTCCGACGGATACCGCCGCACCCGATCGGCATGATCGGCCGCGTTCCCGTACACGTGCGCGAGGCAATCACACGATCGAGAGCCCGAGTTGAGGACAGCGGGCGTGAGCGCCTACAACTGCGACAACAGGGCCTCCTGGTACTGCTCGGTTCGGTTCGCACCTCCGAGCCACCAAGGGGCCCTGCCCCCATGCGCCGACCGCCAGAAGATCACCCCAGCGAGAAACCTGTTCGACTCGCACGTTCCATGATCGGTTGAGATACGGCTTCTTAGGAGCCCAGTATGGTGTCCGCCGTCGATTCAAAAGGAGGGGGATCCTGGTGTCGAGCCGCATACGACGGTGGTCCGTGGGGGTGTTGGGTGCCGTGTTGTTGGTCGGGGCAGCCCTGGGTTGTTCTCGGAACGAGGGAGAGCGCGTCGCGTCAGTAGGCGGTGCACGTTCGGCGTGCGAATTGCCGGTGACCTTCGAGATTCCGACGCAGTGGAGGAAGTCGGAGGACGGGAACGTAGTCGACCCGGAGCGGTCGACCCGGTACGCCTCCTGCGATCTTGAGTGGGGCGCTGGGAAGACGCAGATGGGTCTTTGGGTCAAGGTCTACGACAAGGGCAAAGCGAGCGCCGATCCGAGCAAGGCTCTCCTTGACTACGATGGCTACGGCATGAGCAACTACGGCGAGTACTACCACGACCAGTACGAGAGCCGGTTGACGATCGCGGGGTACCCCGCCGCGGAGATGAGCTACACAGTCAATCCGCCGACTGCCGAGGACCAGTCCTTCCAAAGACGGTCGCTCGCGGTGATCACGCCCGATGCCACGATCCTGCTGGGAATGGGCGCCCGCAACCCCGGCGCCGATGAGCGCAACCGCAAGGTCTACGACCGAGTGAAGTCCTCCCTACGGATCACCCCCTGACAGCAGCCACCTGCATTCGGTGGAGATCCTGGCCGGGTTCTGGTTCCGTCTTGCGGGTCGTACGCGAAGCCACAGGCGAAGGGCTGCGGCAGTGCTGTGAGAGCGTGGCTGGCCAAACACCCCCGGTTCCAGCTGCACTTCACCCCGACCGGCTTCTCCTGGATCAACCAGGTCGTGCGACACGAAAGCCGCTTGAGAGAGCGGGAATCACCGAAGGAGGATCGACTTATGTCGAAGGTGTAAGACCCGAGCCAGTGCACAGGGCTCGTTCCCGCCTCAGCGTGCGTTGCGAGTAATCGCGGGGTGCGAAGCCTGAGGAAGTGCCCAAGGACCCTCGTTCCATCCGAGGGTTACAGGCTGGGAAAAGCCGGACGGGTGAACGCAAGTGAACCCTCGATGATGTCTCGTCATGAGCACTCCCGCAGATGGGTCGTTTCAGCGGGTGATGGGGACTCGCCGTTGGAAAGCGGCAGGCGCCGACCGGAGAGATTTGACCGGTCGGGAGTGCACCACCGTCCCCGGGACACAGGGGGCACCCAACCCGGTTGCACCTCTCTCATGCGGAACGTGACAACCCCGATGGAGTCCAGGCAACGCGATTCCGGCCTGGTAAGCTGAGGTTCCCCCGAGATGCGGAGGATGTTGACAGAGGGTCAGATGGGACTCATGAGAGGACCTTTGACCATGGCCGCCCCCAGAAAGTACTCGC